>JACOVV010000014.1 GCA_016177145.1 Candidatus Omnitrophota bacterium
CCGGCCCACTGCCGCGCCGCTGCCGAGGCTATCCAAGCCATTGAAGAAGCGGAAGCGATTGTCTTAGGGCCGGGGAGTCTTTATACCAGTATTATCCCTAACCTGCTTGTCAAAGATATACGAGAGGCCGTGAACCGTTCACTGGCGTTGAAAATTTACGCTTGCAACGTCATGACTCAATTTGGCGAGACGGATCAATATACAGCCGCGGATCATGTGAACGCGCTTTTGACCCATGGAGGGCTGACGAAGGTTGATTATTGTATTGTGAACACGGCGGAAGTCCCCGCTTCTATTCTAAATCGCTATGAAAAAGAAAGGGCCTATCCTGTATTAATGAATTCAGCGGCTATTCGAGAGCTGAATTGCGAGGTCATTGAGGAAGAAGTCATTAGCACGTTGAATTACGTGAGACATGATCCGGAGAAATTGGCCAAAATCATCATTGATACCATGCTGGACGCAAGGTACGCCTGATGGAGCGGGTATTTCGATGCCGAATGTAAAAAAAAAGATCAAGATTCAAAATGAACAGGGGTTGCATGCCAGACCCGCGGCGCTTTTTGTGCAGCTCGCCAACCGTTTTAATTCTCAGATTACGGTGAGGAAGGGAAGGAAGGAAGCGAACGGGAAGTCCATTATGGGGATCTTGGTGCTGGGAGTCGGAAAAGGAAGTCAGATTGAGATTAATTGTGATGGGGATGATGCCGAGAAAGCGTGCCATACTTTGGAAAAATTACTCATGAGAGAATTGGTGTAACCATGATGCTTAAAGGGATACCCGCGGCTCCAGGAATTGTCATTGGGAAGGCCTTTTGCCTGGACAGCGAAGAATTTATCGTCACGGAACGGCATATCTCCGAATCAGAAGTGAAGCGGGAGATCGCGCGGTTTAAAAGAGCTTTGGAACAGACGCGGAAGGAAATCATTGAAATCCAGGGACGGATCGCCAAAGAAATGGGACGAGGGCACGCGGAGATTTTCAACGCGCACCTCTTGGTCATCGAAGACACGATGCTGATTGAGGAAGTGGTGGATCAAATCCAGAAGCAACGGTTCCCGGTAGAAAATGTCTTTCTGAAAGTAATCCGGAAATACATCAGTGTTTTTTCGAAGATGGACGACGAGTATCTGAAGGAACGTATCAGCGATATTGACGACGTGGGGAAACGGGTCTTGAGAGTGTTGATGGGCAAGAAACGAAGGACCCTCCAGAATCTAAAGGAGCCGGTGGTTATCATCTCCTATGATTTGTCCCCTTCGGATACGGCGATGATTCAAAAAGGACATGTGATTGGTTTTGCCACGGACATCGGCGGGAGGACTTCCCATACCGCCATCATGGCGAAATCACTCGATATCCCAGCCGTGGTGGGATTGGAAGATATTACCAAACACGTGCGCAACGGGGATTCGGTCATTATTGACGGCATCAAGGGGCTGGTCTATATCAATCCCCCTGAAGACGTTATCAAAAAATATCGCGTTGAGAAAAAACGATTTGAAGAATTTGGGAAAGACCTTTTGAAATTGAAAGATCTTCCGTCGAGAACTCTTGACGGCCATCGCGTTGTTATCGCGGCGAATATCGAACTCCCGGAGGAATTGCCTTCTTGTATCGCTCACGGCGCGGAGGAAATTGGTTTGTATCGGAGCGAATATTTTTACATGAATCGTTCGGATCTACCTACGGAGGATGAGCAGTACGAAGCGTACAAACTGGTGGCGCGGCAAATGGCTCCTCATCCGGTAATCATCCGGACTCTTGACTTGGGCGGAGACAAATTCCTTTCGCAATTGGAGATTCCGCACGAAATGAACCCGTTTTTGGGATGGAGGGCTATTCGTTTCTGCCTGGCCAGGCCTGATGTTTTCAAAATACAGCTTCGTGCGATCCTTCGTGCTTCGGTAGACGGTAAGCTCAAGATTATGTATCCGTTGATTTCGGGAGTCGAAGAGCTTCAGCAAGCGAACCGGCTCTTAAATGAATTAAAAGAAGAATTGCGGCGCAAACGGATACCTTTTGATGAAAAAATGGAAGTTGGCGCCATGATTGAGACTCCTTCCGCCGCCATGACCTGCGACCTTTTGGCGAAGGAAGTGCAATTTTTCAGCATCGGCACCAATGACCTAATCCAGTATTCGCTGGCGATCGACCGCGCCAACGAAAAGATTGCTTATCTTTACGCGCCGACGCACCCTGGGGTCTTGCGGCTGATCAAGCGGATCATTGATATCGGCCATCAGGCCAAGATTCGCGTCGCGATGTGCGGTGAGATGGCCAGTGAACCCCGTTTTGCCCTATTATTGCTGGGAATGGGGCTGGATGAATTCAGCATGAGCGCCGGTTCGATTCCAAAGGTCAAACATTTGATCCGGTCTGTCCGTTTCTCCGACGCGCAGGAAATAGCGGAGCGCGTTTTGACGTTGGCGACATCGAGAGAAGTCGAGGAATACGTTTTATCAAAGGTCAAAGAATTGGCCCCTGATTTGATTGAAGCGACGTACAGCTAAGCCATTAAAGGGAGAAAAGATGAAACATACCATCGCGGTTTTAGTGGAAAATCATTTCGGCGTCCTTTCAAGGGTGTCGGGGCTCTTTAGCGGGAGGGGATTCAACATAGACAGCCTTGCCGTTGGCGAGACTGAGGACCCGACGGTTTCACGAATGACGATCGTCGTCAAGGGGGACGAGAGGGTCTTAGAACAGGTTAAGAAACAGTTGAATAAGCTGATCGAAGTGATCAAGGTGATCGACCTGACCGAAAAACCGTACGTGGACCGTGAGCTTCTTTTGATCAAAGTGACGGTGACACCCAAGATGAGATCTCAGATTATTGAGGTAGCGGAGTTATTGCAGGCCAAGACGATCTCTGTCGGGCCTAAGAGTATTTCTTTTGAAATCGTGGGTGAGAGCACGCACATTGAGAACTCGCTCAACCTCCTGAGGCCTTTTGGGATCAGAGAGGTGGTGCGAACGGGGCGGATCGCGATTTCCAAAGATGATCAGAGCGCCCAGGATGAAATAGAAAATGGAGAAAGGTAAAATGGCGAAAATTTATTACGATAAAGATGCGGATTTAAAGGCGTTGAAAGGTAAAACGGTGGCTGTGATCGGATACGGGATCCAGGGGCGCGGACAGGCGTTGAACTTAAAAGACAGCGGCGTCAACGTTGTCGTCGCGCAGAGAAAAGGAGGGCCTAATTACGATATCGCTAAGAAAGACGGATTTAAACCCATTTCCGCGGCGGAAGCGACTCAAGCCGGGGACCTGGTCATTCTGCTGGCTCAGGATACGCTTCAGGCCGAGATCTATCGCGAATCAATCATGCCGCATCTTCGGTCCGGCAAAGCGCTTGGTTTCTCTCATGGGTTCGCGATTCTTTACGGATTAGTGAAACCTCCCAAGGATGTGGATGTCGTGATGATTGCTCCTAAAGGGCCGGGGAGTTTACTTCGTTCTCAATTCCTCGAGGGAAAAGGAGTCCCCGCTTTAGTGGCTGTTGGACAGGACGCGACGGGAAGCGCCAAGGCGGTCGCGCTTGCTTGGGCCAAAGGAATTGGTTCGACCCGGGCAGGGGTCTTGGAAACGACTTTTAAAGAAGAAACAGAAACTGACAATTTTGGAGAACAGGCGGTCCTCTGCGGAGGTGTCTCTGCCTTAATCAAGGCCGGTTTTGAGACGCTGGTGGAAGCGGGGTACCAGCCGGAGGTGGCTTATTTTGAGTGTCTTCACGAACTCAAACTGATCACGGATATGATCTGGGCCGGGGGCATCCAGGGGATGCGCAAGCGGGTCTCGGATACCGCCAAGTGGGGAGATATCCACTGCGGACCTCAAGTGGTGAATTCGCAAGTGAAGGAGAATATGAAGAAATTATTGAATGAAATCCAATCAGGCCAGTTTGCCAAACAATGGATTGCGGAAGATAAAGCCGGCCGGCCGAATTTTAAACGTTTGATGGAACAGGATGATAAACATCTCGTTGAAGTCACGGGACAGAAATTAAGAAGTATGATGAGCTGGATAAAATGAAATGAGGTCCAAACTTATGAAACGAAGTGAACATAAGTTTGAGACCGAATTTCATCCTGAGCGAGGCGTCCGAAGGACGCCGAGTCGAAGGATCTCAAAAGCGAGATTCTTCGTCGCCTTCGGCGACTCAGAATGACAAAAAGAGAGCATATTTTATGCCAGATAAAGTCTATATCTTCGACACAACATTGCGGGACGGCGAACAGTGCCCTGGGGCGAGTCTTGAGGAAGCGGAAAAACTGGAAGTCGCTCACCAATTGGCGCGGCTCAATGTGGATATTATTGAAGCGGGGTTTCCGATCGCTTCGCCAGGTGATTTTAGAGCCGTCCAGAAAATCGCTAAACAAATCAAGGGGCCGGTGATTGCCGGTTTGGCCCGCGCGCTCAAAGCCGATATTGATACTGCTTTTGACGCGGTGAAATCCAACCCGCGTCCGCGGATTCATGTCTTTTTGGCGACTTCGAAGATCCATATGCAGTACAAACTCCAGAAAGCGGAGGGAGAGGTACTGCGCCAGGCCGTGGAGTCAGTGACCTATGCCAAGAAAAAGGTTTCCGATGTTGAATTCTCACCGGAAGACGCGGCGCGATCCGATCGGGATTTTCTCTGTCGTGTGATCGAAGCGGTCATTGATGCCGGCGCCACGACGGTCAACATTCCCGACACGGTGGGGTATGCTTTCCCCTATGAATTTGGAGATTTGATTCGGACGATTCGTGAACGTGTCCCGAACATTCACAAAGCGGTCATCAGCGTGCATTGCCACGATGACCTTGGGCTTTCCGTTGCCAATTCATTGGCGGCAGTCGCCAATGGAGCGCGGCAAGTAGAATGCACGATTAACGGTATCGGTGAAAGAGCGGGAAACGCTTCCATGGAAGAAATTGTTATGGCGATTCATACCCGCAAGGATGTCTTTAAAGATCTTTACACCGGAGTGAAAACGCAGGAGTTTTGCAAGACGAGCCGCTTGGTGAGCACGTTAACGGGATTTATTGTCCCGCCCAATAAGGCGATCGTCGGGCAGAACGCTTTCAGCCACGAATCCGGGATTCACCAGGATGGGGTGTTGAAGTATGTCCGCACCTATGAAATTATGCGGCCGGAAGATGTCGGGTTTGGTGAAAGCCGCCTTGTTTTGGGCAAACATTCCGGGCGGCACGCTTTCACCGTTCGTTTAAAACAATTGGGAATGGAATTAAGCAAGGAAGAAATTGACCGGGCGTTTGAACGGTTCAAGAAGACCGCCGACAAGAAAAAAGAGATTTATGACGAAGATCTTTTCGCGCTTGTCGAGGATGAGTTAGTTTCAATTCCTGAAATTTTCCTTTTGAGCGAAGTGAAAGTTGAGACTGGGAGTGAAATAACACCGGTAGCAACGGTTAAAGTGAAGGCCCATGGGAAAGTTGTTGAAGCGAAGGCGAAAGGGAGTGGGCCGGTGGATGCCTGCTGTAAAGCCGTTGATAAGGTGACTAAGCTCCACGGCGAATTGGTGGATTATGCCTTGCACGGTGTCACAGGGGGCAAGGACGCGATGGGTGAAGTGACGATGCGGGTCAGAGCGAAGGGGAAGATGGTCACCGGCCGGGGGGCGAGCACCGACGTCATTGTTGCCAGCGCCAAGGCGTACGTCAATGCCGTCAATAAATTGATTCACCAACAAGCCCGCCAGGGGACTGCGCTGGCTCACCCATAATGCTTCCTATCGGCGCTCCAAAAATTTACGGGATATTCGGATATCCTGTGCATCACTCGTTATCTCCATTGATGCAAAACGCCGCGTTCAGAGCGAGCAAGGTGCCGGCTCTCTACATTCCTTTTGAGATCCCGCCGGAAGCGCTGGGGCCCGCCCTGCGGGGACTTATCGCGCTGGGGATTCGTGGGATCAATATCACGCTCCCGCATAAAGAGAGGGCTGTGTTCTCCATGGACCGTCTGACTCCGGAAGCGCAGCGGGCCGGCGCGGTTAACACGGTTAAAATAGAGCGGGGAGAACTGATCGGGCACAATACGGATGGGGATGGATTTTTGTTGTCGCTCCGGCGCGATCTGAAAATGGATCCGAAGGGAAAAGTAGCGGCGGTGATCGGAGCGGGAGGGGCGGCAAAGGGAGTGGCTGTTGCGTTGCTCACTCACGGCGTCGATCAGCTGTTTCTGTATAACCGGTCTCGGAATCGTCTGGCCCATTTGGTTTATCATTTGAAGAAAACGTTTCCATCCAGGAAAAATTCCATTTTTTCGCAAGTGATCGGTTCCAAGAAGATCAGCGACTTAAAAGGGATTGATTTATTGATTCAAGCGACATCAGCGGGAATGGAAGGTAAAATGTGCTTGATCGAACCATCGGCCCTTCACAAAGGGATGCGTGCTTATGAAACTATTTATTATCCTAAAGAAACCCCGTTCCTTCGAATGGCGCGCCAGAAGGGGATCCCCAGAGCGAATGGGATGGGGATGCTTCTTTACCAAGGAGCGCTTGCTTTTGAATGGTGGACGGGGAAAAAGGCGCCGGTATCCGTGATGAAACAGGTTTTGAAGAAAGTCCCATGATCGAGGCCATCCTGTTTTTATTCGGGGCGGTTGTCGGGAGTTTTTTGAATGTCTGTGTCCACAGGATGCCGAGGGAAGAATCAATTGTTCGTCCCGGTTCTCATTGCCCTGGTTGCCGGCAAAAGATTCCTTGGTATGACAACATCCCCTTGGTGAGTTTTATTATTCTCCAAGGCAAATGTCGTTTCTGCGGAGGGAAAATATCCTGGCGCTATCCCTTTGTGGAATTGCTGGCGGGACTGGCGCCTGTCTGGGTCGTGACGCAGAGGGGAACAGGGATAGAGACGGTTATAATCACGGTACTCCTCTGGGCGCTGATTGTTGTTACTTTTGTTGATTTGGAACATCAGGTGATCCCCGATGAAATTACACTGGGAGGGCTTTTCTTAGCGGTGGTCGTCAGTATTGCTGATCCCGGTATTCATGGCGCGGAGAATTGGAGTGAAGGTCTGCGGGGGGCTGTGATGGGGGCCGCTGTGGGGGCGGGGAGCCTCTATCTTGTCGGATGGCTGGGGAAATTGATCTTCAAAAGAGAAGC
>JACOVV010000036.1 GCA_016177145.1 Candidatus Omnitrophota bacterium
TTTCTTTCAGGAGATCGGAGTCCAGCCGCAGAAAGAGATCAGAAATGAATTAGGAAAATTCCAAGGCAATGAGAGTTTTGGGGATATGTTTTATCATCTGATGAAGAACAGTTATTTCAATTTAAAAGAGCGGCAAAGCCATGCGCTTTGGGTGAGCGCCGGCCGGAATGAAGGTTGTGTGGAGGTGGTGATCCGGGATATGGGGGGAGGGTTTGACCGTCATCTCCAAGAAGACACTTCCGGCGGGGAACTGTTTACGGAACGAGGCCAGAGAGGGGGAGTGAATCTCTATTTAGCCAAAGCGATCGCGCAGGATCACGGGATTGAATTAAAAGCGGCCACGTATCAAGAAGAGGGCGGTCAGTTCACCGTGAGGATACCTCCTGTCTAGCAAATTTGCAATACTTGTATAACGATGTTATACTTATGGTATGAAGGAGTGTGGAATATGACCGTTTTGAAAGCTTTTCGTTTGCCGGCTGGATTGGCTCACAGATTGTCTTCATTGGCAAAAGTGACCCACCGCAGCGAGAAATTTTATGTTTCAGAAGCGTTAGCTCATTATTTGGAAGATTATGCCGACGCGCAAATCGCCAAAGACCGTTTTAACGATCCAAGATCCAAAATTATTTCTGGAACAGAACTAAGGAAGCGGCTCGGTGTATAGGGTTGCTTATCTTGATTCTGTCGAAGAGGACCTCAAAAAGCTTGACTCAACTACGGCCAAGAAAATCCTTCACCGTATCGAGACTTACCTTGCCGGCGATCCCAAAGAATTAGGAAAACCCTTAAAAGGAGAATTTCGAGGTTATTGGCGATACCGATGGGGAGACTATCGTGTCATTTATAAAATCTCGGAGAAGGAGATACTGATTCTTATTTTGCGGATCAGTCATCGAAAAGATGTCTATGATTAGTTCCTGTTTATGAAAATCCTCCAAATTACATCGCACTTGAATACCGGCGGGATTACCCGATATGTGCTAACACTCTCTAAGCAGTTGGTTCAAAACGGCCATCAGGTGATCATTGCGTCGGATCGAGGTGAGAAACTACCGGAGCTCGGGCCAATGGGGGTGGAACACTGGGAATATTCTTTTTACACCAGCGTGGAATTCAGTCCGCAAGTGTTATGGGGGGCGTATCAGTTAAGCCGGCGATTAAAACGCGAGCCGGTGGACGTGATTCATGCTCATACCCGAGTCGCCCAGGTCGTGGCGGCGCGGCTTTCCAGGCAATTGGGGATTCCTTATGTGGCCACATGGCATGGAATTTACGGCTCCAACTTAGGGCGCAGGTTGTGGCCGTGCGCTGGAGATAGAACCATCGCCATCAGTCAGGTAGTTTTCCGCCATCTTCTTGAGGATGTCAAGTTTTCCAAAGAAAAGATCAGGTGCGTGCATAATGGTATTGACACCGAGCGCTACTTGATTCGTCCGGAGGAGATTGTCTTACAGGAGTACCGTCAGCGTTGGCAATTGTCGGAGCATTGGCCGGTCATTGGCTCCATCGGGCGTTTAGCCGCTGGAGGAGTCAAGGGATTTGATCTTTTATTGCGGGCGGCGGTGCTGCTGGTTCCAAAATTTCCAAATCTAAGAATTTTGTTGGCGGGAGAAGGGCCAAGGCGTTCTTACCTGCAACAACTAGCGCAGGAACTTGGAATTGATCAAAAAGTCCGTTTTGTGGGGGTCGTTGAGGATATTCGCATTCCGTTGGCTTTAATGGATCTTTTTATTTTTCCCTCTCGTTGGCCGGAGGCGTTTGGCTTGACGTTAGTGGAAGCGATGGCTGCGGGGAAACCGGTTATCGCGACAATGGTAGGGGCTGTTCCAGAGATTGTCCAGCATGGGAGTGATGGATGGCTGGTAGAACCGGACAACGTTTCTTTGCTGGCAGGAGGAATTCTGAAGCTGCTCCAGGATAAATCTCTAGCCGAGAAACTGGCGCGATCGGGACAACGGCAGGTACGGGAAAAATTTCATGTGGGTCGTTTCGTTTCTGAAATCGAAGCGGTTTACCGAGAAGTCATTCAATAGCGGGTGGGATTCGCAGTTGTTTTTTGAGCGAGTGTAGTTTCTTTTGTTCCAGCATCTTCTGCTTCGCCCTGCGGGAGCGCCGTCGTTTCTGACGGCGGATTTTTTCGTATTTTTGCTCTTCTTCGCTCTGTTTTCCTAGGATCATCCGTTCGATTCGGTCGGTCAGCAGGCGTCTTGCCAGAAAACGATTCAACGTTTGAGATCGTTCTCGTTGGACCTTTACCTCAATGCCGGTGGGGAGGTGTTTGAGGTAAACGCAGGTGGCAGTTTTGTTGACGTTCTGTCCGCCGTGACCGCCGGAGCGGATAAATTTCTCGATCAAATCTGCTTCCCGAATACCCAATCGCTCCATCTTTTGCCGCAAGGCGGTTTCCTTCGCAGGATTGATACCGAACATGGAGTTATTTTAGCATAGAGACGTGGGTGTGTGTGTATGAAGACGTAGGGGCGGGTTTCAAACCCGCCCCTACGCAAAAAGGAACAGATGTATGGGTGCAAGAAATGTAGGGGCGGGCCTTGTGCTCGCCTCCTCGCCTCACGGCGAAGCCGTGGGTCGGCGAAGCCGAGGGCCCGCCCTGATATAACAGGGCGCCCACAAGGGGCGCCCCTACGTCAGATGTGATAAGATAATTATTATGATGTTCTCTAAACGGACCCACTGGGACCTAAAATTGAATCGTCTGTCATTGATGGTTCAGAATCTGCAACAGAAGGGAGAGCGGATTCTGGATCTCACCGAATCCAACCCGACGCGCTGCGGTTTTCGGTATTTGTCACAGGAGATCCTCGATCCTTTAACGAATCCACGAAACCTCCAATACGATCCATCACCGAAAGGGATGATCCAAACGCGCGAAGCGGTTGCTGGTTACTACGCCGATAAAGGAGTTGCTGTTTCTCCTGAGCAGATTTTTCTCACCGCCGGCACCAGCGAGGCCTATACTTTTTTATTTCGTCTCCTCTGTGATCCACAAGATTGTTTTCTGGTTCCCCGCCCCAGTTATCCGTTGCTGGAGTTCTTGGCCGATTTAAACGACGTTGCGTTAGACGCTTATCGGCTGGTTTATGGCCAGCGCTGGCAGGTAGACTTGAATGATTTGCAGAAAAAAATCAGCGCGAAGAACCGTGGGATCGTTGTCGTTCATCCCAATAACCCCACCGGTTCCTATATCAAAGAAAATGAGTTATTATTCCTGAACCGAGTTTGCCTTGAAAATTCGTTAGCGTTGGTTTCAGATGAAGTTTTTCTTGATTTTTATTCCGATCAAGATAGGGATTCCGTAGGGGCGGGTTTTAAACCCGCCCCTACGTTTGCGGGAAATAATAATATATTGTCATTTACGTTAAGCGGTCTTTCGAAAATTGTTGGTTTGCCCCAGATGAAATTGGGCTGGATTGTGGTAAGCGGTCCCAAAGATCTTCGTCAAGAGGCGATCCAGCGTTTGGAAATGATCGCGGACACCTATCTTTCTGTCTCGACTCCCGCGCAGAACGCGCTGGCCGACTGGCTGCAACGCGCTCCTTCAATCCAGAAAGAGATTCTCGATCGGGTAAAGATTAATCGGCGATTCTTGCTGGAACAATGTGCCGTAGGGGCGGGTTTCAAA
>JACOVV010000028.1 GCA_016177145.1 Candidatus Omnitrophota bacterium
CCTTTGTAATGACCAAAGCAATATTTACAACTATAATTACATCTTCCTGTAATATGTAAATTCACAGTTAATCCTTCAATTGAGTAATCAAATGTTTCTGATTCTGGCATGTCCGTGAAAAAAATAGTAAATGATTATAGTTCTTAAACTTATCGAATAATAGAACGTAAGATCACGGTAGGGGATCGGGAAGGGCTCCAGCCTGGAGGTTTTCGTGGAGCGCGGGGATCTCGTGTTGCGGCGGAAGTGAACAGCCACACCTAGCCTTTACGCCACAGCTAGGGATCTGATCTTCCTCCCGTACCACTACGGAAATCGGCCTCGCATCTTTCCTGTCCCACCCTTCACCATCCCCACCCACCAAAGGGCAGGGGTTGCTACATCGATTAGAAGGCCCATATTGCGCATGCATCACGACCTTGGGGACCCCTACCCCCAAAGGAAAAGTCCTCAAAATAGGCCTCGCAAACCGCATTGCGCGGTGAAAGAATGAGGGGGCGAGACCCAAGGAATCTAACAGTCTAGAAACGAGCCTTTATATGTGCCAGAATTTCAATTTTGAAACATGAAACGCCTCGCTGCAGTCTTAGTCGAGCTGGGATGGTTAGGCAAGAAGGGGGCCGAGGAGGGGACCCCAATCAGGAAGGAGCCACCACTGGGAAGGAGACGGCCCTCGATGGATGATCGCGGCCCCCCCTGCCCATAAATTGGGCCCATTGGAGATTCGGGCCCTGGAACTCCTAAGGGAGGCGGCGCCTTCCCACAGTCGCTTCATTCGGTACCCACGCGCGATCGGGGCCCTAGCTAAGCTCAGAATTGACAGGCGCTTGGCCCTCCTCCTCATAGCATACCTTCACAGGCGCGGGCTCCTCGTGGCGACGTGCGGGCACGGTATCAAGTTAGTCCCAGAGGCCGAGGCGCTGGGGATCGGGAAGGGCGCCCTTGGCGTGTGTCGAGCATTAAACAGCCCTCACTTATTTGTACATGAATTCACATAAATCAACTCGTGCACCCGTGGACGAGCGTGGACAACCGGATCCATCCCAAGTCCCGGCCTGACACGGACAACCAGATCCATCCCAAGCCTCGGCCTGGCAAGCTCCACCTTATGCTGATAATCTTCTTTGCCATTGGGCTGGTCGCCGGAGCGGAACTCCTGGCGCCACGCCTAGCTGGCACCCTGCACGGGCCACCCTCTGTGAGCACTGCCGCACCTCCTGAGGGCATACAGGCCACCCCCGTGCCTGCCCGTCGTCTTTCCGCAGAGGAAGAAGTGATAGAGGTTGGCCCGGTCTACACCACCCCCGCTCCAAATTTTGAAACAGGATCTATATTTACTTCCACTGGCAAGAGGAGCTTGAATTATACTCTGAGAGGAGTTACAAAAGACTTTAAAATCGAAGTTTATTCGGGCTTGAATGATCATCTGGCAGGGTTATCCAGATCTTACTGGTGCAATCCTGTTTGTCCTTCTGAGACGGAGTTGGCACTGAGATATCTTGATCAAAATGACCAGAAAAGATACTTGAAGGAGATAAGTGAAAAAATCGAATCACAGACAAGAAATAAAAACGACCAAGCTCGGATAGCGATTAGCCTTGTTCAAAAAATTCCGTATGATTGGAGAGGATTTACAACAAAACAATTAAGTGATAGATACCCTTACGAGGTGGTTTATGACAATACCGGAGTTTGTGGGGAGAAATCTAAATTATTAGCATTTTTATTAAGAGAATTAAGTTTTGAAGTCGTCCTTTTTAATTATAAACCGGAAAACCACATGGCGGTAGGGATAAAATGTCCGATCCAATATAGCCATAAAAATACGGGCTATTGTTTTGTCGAGACGGCGAGACCTACGATAATTACCGATGACCAAGGGGATTATGTTGGAGTCGGTAAACTTTACTCAATGCCAGAAATTATCCACATAAGTGGTGGTACTTCCCTTGACGATGTTTCCGATGAATACAAAGATGCTCAAGAATGGGTTAGAATAAACGAACTTATTAGAATAAACGAACGTAAGGGCCGTTTTCTTAACCCAAGTGACTATAACAAATGGGGGTATCTGGTGAAAAGATATGGTATTGACCTCTCTAATGTTAAATAACTCCTATGCAAACATACTAAC
>JACOVV010000030.1 GCA_016177145.1 Candidatus Omnitrophota bacterium
AAAATGGGAAAAACTAAAACGTTGCCAGACAAAAAGGGGCATTTTGGGGAGTTTGGCGGAAAGTATGTGCCGGAGACGCTGATGCCGGCTCTTGAGAAGCTGGAGGAAGAATATCTTTCAGCCAAAAGAAGCCCCTCGTTCAAGAAGGAATTAAACCACTATCTTCAAGTTTACGTGGGGCGGCCGACTCCGCTTTACTTTGCCCGCGGTCTGTCGAAACGAATAGGGGCGGGGATTTATCTCAAACGAGAAGATCTTTGTCATACCGGAGCTCACAAAATCAACAATACCATCGGTCAGGCGTTATTGGCGAAAAAAATGGGAAAGCGCCGCGTGATTGCCGAAACGGGAGCCGGCCAGCATGGAGTCGCCACAGCCACCGCGGCGGCGATGTTCGGATTGAAGTGTGTGGTTTACATGGGGGCTAAAGACATTAAGCGTCAGGCGCTCAATGTGACTCGCATGAAACTTTTAGGGGCAGAAGTTGTTCCTGTGGAGGGGGGGAGTAAAACGTTAAAAGACGCCTGCAACGAGGCCATTCGCGATTGGGTGACGAATGTCCAGACATCCAATTACATTCTGGGGTCAGTCGTCGGCCCGCATCCCTACCCGATGATGGTTCGTGATTTCCAGTCTGTCATCGGGAAAGAAGCTCGCCGCCAGATTCTTTCCACGGAAGGAAAACTTCCCGATTATTTGATCGCCTGTGTGGGAGGAGGGAGCAATTCGATTGGATTGTTCTATCCTTTCCTGAAGGACAAGCGGGTGAAGATGATCGGGGTTGAAGCGGCTGGCAAAGGGCTCCATTCCCATCACCATTCGGCGACATTGTCGGAAGGAACGGAGGGTATTTTACACGGAGCAAAAAGTTTGGTCCTACAGGACAAACATGGGCAAATTCAACTGGCTCATTCTATTTCAGCCGGTTTGGATTATCCGGGGGTGGGCCCTGAACATGCCTATCTTCAAGCATCAGGGAGAGCGCGCTACGCGGCCGTCACGGATCAGGAGGCTTTAGGGGGATTTAAACTGCTGGCCGAGACGGAAGGAATTCTTCCGGCGCTGGAGCCTTCGCACGCGCTGGCTTATTTGATAAAACTCCGCGGGAAATTGACCCGGCGTTCTGTTGTGGTTCTTTGTCTTTCAGGCCGAGGCGATAAAGATGTGGATGTTATCGCCAGGACTCTTTAAGGGAACTCATGGGACAAATCAATATTAGCCGTGTCTTCAGACAGACAGAGAAAGAAAAACGGACCGCGTTGGTTCCTTTTATTACGGCGGGAGACCCATCGCTTTCAACCACGGAAGCGTTAACGTTGACTCTGGCCCGGAGCGGGGCCGACATGGTTGAATTGGGAGTTCCTTTTTCCGATCCCTTAGCGGATGGCCCGATAATCCAGGGTGCCTCGGAACGGTCACTGAGAAAAGGAACGACGTTAGAAAAAATCCTCCTTTGCGTAAAAAAAATTCGCCGAAGGAGCGATATCCCAGTGGTCCTCATGAGTTACTATAATCCCATTTTTAAAATGGGACTTGATTCTTTTTCAAAACGGTGCGGTCAAGCGGGAGTGGATGGAGTTATTATCCCGGATCTCCCTCCCGAAGAGGCGGGAAACTGGATAGGAACGGCCCGCCGCGCGGGACTGGCGACTATCTTTCTGGTCGCTCCCACCAGCACTGAAGAACGAATTAAAAAAATCGCGCGCCTGTCACGGGGATTTGTTTATTATGTTTCACTGACCGGAGTGACGGGGGTCAGAAAAGATTTGCAACAGGATGTCCGCCAAAAGCTTAATTTAATCCGGCGGTTGGCAAAACTCCCCATTTGTGTTGGATTTGGGGTCTCAAAACCAGAGCATGTCCGGCAGTTGGCCAAGTGGGCCGGCGGCGTCATCGTGGGGAGCGCCCTAGTGAACTTAATCGAACGAAGTCATCCCGGGAATCTTCATAAAAACGTGAGGCGGTTTATTCAGTCGCTGAAGAAGGAAACCCAACGATGATTCATTTTGTCATTCTTGCCGGAGGAAGGGGAG
>JACOVV010000032.1 GCA_016177145.1 Candidatus Omnitrophota bacterium
CGCTGTCCTTGGCGTTTGCGGCAAGTTCAACGGCTCTGTTGATCAAATAAATTCTCGATGCGGCCAGGTCGCGGAACTGACCGGATGTTTGCACGACCACGTCAATCCGCGGGCGTTTTAATTTCTCCATCGGAATCAATCGAACGTCGTAAACGGCCCCCCTGGCGTTGCGCACCGGCTCCACCCCCAAAAGATAGAGAATCTCGGCAATCGTCGTTCCCTGTTCGCGGACAAATTCACTGCTCCAAAGGGTAAAAGCCACCTTCTTGGGATAAGCCCCTGTCTCCTTTTGCCGGATCTCGATCAGCCGCTCGGCAAGCTTCACACCGGTCTTCCACGATTCCTCCGTCGGCGTTTTCTCGGCATCAATCCCATAGGTATTCCGCCCCGCAGGAATCGAATCCGGGTTGACGATCGGGTCGCCCCCTGAGGCGGGAGCCGTATAGCCGCCGGACAAAGCATTGACAATGGTGTTCATTTCGATCTCAGGAGAGCTTTCGACAGCCTTGTAATAATTCTTGATGGACGAGAGCGTGGATTGATAAAGCTCATAAGCCGCGTTAAATTTCTGTTGATCGAGGACGCTTTCGCGCGAATGCGAATGAACCTCACCGTCACTCATGGTTTGATGATCATGCTCACGGTCCTGCTGATGCCTGTCGTGCTCATGAGAATGCTCTCCTGCCGGGAGCCATTCGTGAGAATGGGCGGCAACGTAATGCTCTAATCCATTAAGATCGGCAAATTCTTCAGGAGACGCGCCGTTCAATAAAATCTCATCAATCAGGGCAAAGGCCTGGCCGCGATAGAACTGCTCCAAATCATGTCCATGCAATTCCGTCTGCAAGATTTCCCGCCCTCTGGCCGAATCCATTTCTTCAAGACCATGGGCCAAATAATCCACGGCGATCAACCGCACGGTCTCTGTCATTTCTTCGGGGCGATAGTTCTCTCCTAACCGGTAAAGACCTCTTGTGATTTTTCCCTGAGCCAGCGAATGGCCGTATTCGACGATTTTGTCTATCATTTCGTCGGAGACAGTGGACGTGCTGTTAAAATCATCGAAACCGAGGTCTTTATAAATATTCGTCTTAAGGAGAAGACCTTTGATCGTTTCCCGGTACTCTTCTTTTATCGCTTCATCCTCGATACTCTGAAACTCATGGACCTTGTCATGAAGTCCGGCTAAATCCGAATAAAGCCCTGATTCGGTAAACGGCGGCGTGATATGCGTCATCATCGTCGCGTAACTTCTTCTTTTGGCCACCAGGGCCTCGCCGATATTACTGATCGAGTAAAGATAAAAATGCGGAATACCGTTGAGCAGGGCGTCGGGCCAATCGTATTGGGACAACGCCACCTGTTTCCACGGTGTGAATTCCACACTGCCGTGGGTGCCGAAATGGATAAACGCATCGGCCCCAAATCCGCGAAGCCCCCATAAATAAGCGGCAAGGTAAGGATACGGCGGCGCTTTTTTGGCGCCGTGGACAAGTTTGGACTCGTTCCCGCCATACGCGGATAAAGGAACCGGCAAAAGGACCACGTTCCCGAATTGAACGCGCGCCACCGTGACAGCCGGTTTGCCGTTTTTCTCAAGGGTCATATACTCCCCGATCGGCCTACCGTATTCGCGTTCGACATCCGCGATCATCTCCGGCTGGAAATATTTTTCCATCCACTCAGTGATTTGGTCTTTTTCAATCAACACAGGATCACCGCTCTTGAGATACTCCTCAAATGCCCCTTTGGCATAAGGCCCCAACACCCGCCCGTCGTTTTGTATTTTTTGAAGCAGCTCGTCTTCGTTTTCAGGCAGCTTGCCGGTGTTATAGCCCTCAGCTTGTAAGCGTCTCAAAAGGTTCAGAAGGGAAGGAGCGATTTCCAGCCCTTCGGCGACCATCGCATTCTGTCCGGCTCCTTTGTAATAAAAAATCGTGATTTTCTTTTCCGCGTTCGGCATCGTGCGCAGACGTATCCAGCGACTCGCCAAATCACAAAAAGTTTCTATGCGGCCCGGCAGCTCTTTAAAGACTTTCAGTCCGCTCTGGTCTGCGAATTGCGTCGCAATCACGTAGGGAGAAACACCGCCGTCCACTTCCGGCATCACGACACCTTGACTCAATACCCCGGCATCAATGCCGCGCTGATTTTTAAGCCATGCCTCATATTCCTCAAACACCACGAGCGGACAGAGCAGGGGGATATTTTGTTTCTTAAGCCACGCAACACCCTCCTCCGAAGCAAGCCGCCCGTGCGGAATCAAGACGATCAAAGAAGGATTGACTCCTTTAAGAAATTCAAGACGCTTATCGTTGCCAAAAACCGGATAGAGATTAAATCCTCTTTTCTCAAAGCTCCTGATGAGCGGTTCATAAAACGCTCTGCCTCCTTCCCGTCCAAGGACGACGGAAACAATCGCAATCCTTGGCGCCCCCTCTTTATAAAATCCCTTACGTTCGTAAAACCGCTGATAAGCTTCGAAGCTTGCGAAAACATCCTCCTCTCTCAGGTGAAAGAACCCCTCGTTCGGATAAACAACCGGTTCCGCTATTTTGCGGGAGAATAAAATTTTCCTGTCGAACACCCTCCTGGAATAATTGAGCAGCGACCACAGATTCTTCCGCCCGCCGTTTTCAAAGTACGCCTTGACCCGTTCCCGGTCTTCCCCTTTCAGATTGCCGAAATCGGCGTCTCCCTGCAGTAAACCGAATAGATAGAGTTTGGTTCCGCTTTTTCCCGCCGCCTGAATTTGCTCGATCTGTTTTTCGCTGAGATTGATGGCGTGGGCGAAAAAATAGATCACATCGTATTTCTTCAAATTAAAATCCTTGCCGGATTGAAAATCAATCCGATGGAGTTGAATCAACGGATTGTCATTGGCCTGGCGAATAGGAGCAAATTGATGATCGGCAAAATTGACAAACCCGATATGGGTTACAGACGCATATTGAGAGTAACCCAGCCAAGCCGCCGCGAAAAATACGATCCCCATCCCTAGTTTTTTCTTATTCCGGAACATAAATAATTTTCCCCTCCTCTAATTCATAAGCGACCCCAACCCGCCGCCCTTTGCCTTCGCTTGTTTTTCCCGATGCTTTATAACGCTCTATCTCCTTCCCCTTCTTGATGATGATCTCCATGTTTTCTTTTCCGGGATTTTTCACTAGCGTCATCTCCTCCTGCGTAAAAATCTCGGTCATTTGCAGACGGGTGACCATCGCCACCATCAAAGCCACGGCAAACACCGTGGCCAGATCAAAAAGATTGGCCATCCCAGACAACGGGTCATCGTCAAAGTCACTTAAGGCCTTATACGAGTATCGTCTTTTTGTCATTTTCAACTCCGCTTCGGGCTAAATCAAACAGGTACTGCAAATTATTCAGATCCTCGATAAACCACCGCTTCTTTACCAGATGAGTCACAAACCCGACAGCCCCGCAGAAGACGCCGATGACTGTCGTCGAAAAAGCAACCTGCATGTTAACGGCCATCGCAGTCATATTGCCGGAAGCCAGAGCCACCAGCGCCGGCCCCAGCGGGATCAACGTCCCCATCAGCCCCAGCATCGGCCCCACCCGAATCAATATCTTGGAGGATTCAAGTTCCTTCTCCCCCTTGAGTTCGAAATCGGCCAAAATTTTATCGGTATGGACAGAGCGCCATTGCGCGCGGCCGGCTTCATTGAGTGAAGCAGCAAACCGGCTGTGGCCGCTGAGGTTCGGTAATTTGAATTCCGATTCGCCTATCTCTTTGAGATCCAACAAAACCTGGCCGATCTCTTCTCTGAATTTGAGCCGTCCCAGATAGATGCCATAGAAACTTCCGAGCATCAAAAGCGACCCGATGAAAGACACAATTAAAAACACAACCACCGGCATCAGAAATGCCATCGAGACCCAATAGAGAATATTCGTTAAGAAATTCATCTGTTTATCCTTTCTTCAACAATCGCTTCTGCCGTAAAAACCCGAGCCCGCAGAATCCTGTCATCGTCAGCAAAACCACCATGGTTTGCTTGACGGGAATTTCAAAATGGCTTTGACCGATATTGGCGCCAACAATCACCAGCGGAAGAAACGCAGCCAGGAGAATCTGTAAAAATGAAAGCGCTATCTTGGACTCCATCTTCCATTCCCATACTTTTATCCATTTATCGAGAGCCGCGGCGCTTAAAATCAAAACGGTGAAAACGCCGACGGCAAATCCCAGCGCGATCAAAAAGAACGAAATCCTTTCAATGGCATGAAAAAGAGACGTCTGCATTAGGAAAAGCCCGGCCAGGAAAATCCCCGAAGGGGCTAAAACCAAACTCTGGGTCATCATCCGATTCCGGCCGGCATAGCGGCTCTTGATTAAAAGGAAACTGAGAAGCATCATCCCGATAGACTCAAATGCCTGAAACGCACAAGCCGCCGACAGCGCGTTAAAATCAGACAGAAATTGAAAAGCAGTCTGAAGATTCATTTTTGCCGACAGGGGAAAGAACATCAAAATCGCCGCCGATACTAAAGCAGCATAGATCAGCTGATGTCTTTTCTTGGCCAGCAGAGAAATGCTATGAACGGTATGGATGAATCCTAAGATAAAGAGGATTCCCAAAAACAACCACATCGTAACCCCGTGTTGGTAATGTTGTGTCGCTAGCTGGGTTTTGTCTTTTGAGCAGGAGCGCCGTCCCTGGCTGTTTAAAGGCGCTTGGATTTTTGGCTGGGTATCGCTTTATTTATTTTGTCAGAATTAATTTCCGTTGTTTGGTAATCATCAGGCGATACCAATCGTCATTATGCTTAATCAGAACAAGCCGCCCTTCGTCTCCAAAGAGGTCTTTAGAGTGAATGACCAGACTTGCCTTGCCGGTTAAATCAACCATCGGTGAGGGTGCGCTCGTCTCTTTTAAATCCTCTTGTTTCATCACAAAAGTTTCTCCCTTTAACCCGCCGTAACGGACTTACGTTGACTCCAATCAGAGACGGTCTGGCCTAAGAAACGATAAAGAGAATGAGACTCATTCTCAATATATGCGCTAAAAACCAATACCCCTTCATCAATTATCCTCAATCTTTCTTTCCTTGAGCAAGAAGGTTATCCCAATCAAGTAACTCCAATAAACGATCACCTCGGTCAGAGATGGATTCCCGTTATACCCGAACAGCGCCTTCAGAAAAGACCCGATCCCCTGTTTTTCATTCAGAATAGGATTGATATTCCAAATGGGATAAATGATGGGGTTGATCCACCCTATTTCTTCCAGTTCGTGCACACCGTAGGCCAGTAATCCCCCGGCAATCACAAGAATCAACAATCCTGTCCCACGAAAGAGCGCGCGCATCGGAATCTTCTTTCCGCCGAAAAAGAGGAGCGCCGCGATCGTCACCGCCAGAGAAAATCCAAAGAGTCCGCCCCAAAAAGAAACTACCCCTCCTCCCTGTAATGAGATGGCTTTTAAAAACAAAACCGTCTCCGCCCCTTCCCTGAAAACCGCGAAGAAAGGAAGGGAAATCATGACGAAATAATCATTTCTCGAAAGAGCCGCCTCCACTTTCGTTTCGATATCCGATTTGATTTTTCTCCCCTGTTTGTCCATCCAAAAAACCATATAGGTAAGAACAGAGGCCGCCACCAGAGAAATGACCCCTTCGATCACTTTCTCCATCTGCCCTTGCGCCGATTGAGTCAGCGTCATGATCCATAATCCAGCGCCAATACTGACCAGAATCGCCGCAAGCACGCTGGCAAAGACATGAGAAAAATACCGATGGGCTCTTAGGCGAGCCAGAACCGTCAGGATGATCCCAACGATCAGGCTCGCCTCAAGGGCTTCCCGAAAAACAACTAGAAACGTCGCTGCAACTGTCGCCTCATTCATACACGTGCTCCTAAAATTTCTTCTCGACTCCCGCCGTAAACGTAAACGGTTTCCCAGGCCTTGGCCCGATCGGGTGCCTGGCCACCATGTACTCTCGATCAAATACGTTATCCAGATTCACAAAGAATGTGTCATTCTCGGTCATCTTGTAGTGAGCTGAAAGATCCAGAGTCCAGATGGCGTCTGTTTTCCCGACGTTGGAATTCGGCGTTCCTGTTCCATTGACCCCTTCATTCTGATTGGAGGTATTGCTGGCCGTCGTGAAAGTCTCATCCACAAAAATGAGATCGGCAGAGAGGTCCCATTTCGTAAATCCTAAACCGGTCCCGAACTGGAACTGATACTCCGGAATGTAGGGGACTTTTTTCCCTTTTGTCCCGAAGCTGAATGTCGTGGCATCGTCGCTCTCTGTAGCGCTGCTCGCGTCACTTTGCAATTCCGCGTCGGTGTAGGTGAAGGAGAGGCGATAGGGATTGCTGAAGCTCCAGTTTCTGGCCAGTCCCAGGTCATACTCTGCCAGGTACTCCACTCCTAGACTGCTCACTTCTCCTACATTTTGGGTGGCGGCTGTTCCTCCTCCTCCGACGTTGTCCACAACGATCAAATCATTGAAGCCGGTGTAGAAGAAGATCGCTTCAGTACTAAATCCCCGTTGATTGTTATACCGCGCTCCTAATTCAGTGCCGATACTGGTCTCTTCGTGAATGCCGCTGCGCACAAAATCTCGCGGAGCGGGAACTGAAAACCCGCGGTGCACTCCGCCGAAGAGCGACCAGGAGTCGCTGAGCCGATACTGAGCGCCCGCCCCGCCGGCCAAGACGTCGAGGGTTTTACTGCCGCTGGCGGTGACTCGCTGCGGATCGGTTCCGGTGGTGTCATAATCACGGTATGAATAGTCAATACTTTCGTAACGGATCCCCGGAAGAAAAGTCCAGGCGTCTTTCTTGATTTCATCCTGGAGGAAGAACGCCAAGGCATTGGCATCTTCGCGCCGATTGCCGGCGCTGCCTGATCCCCAGGCCGTTTCATTCCTTGCGGTAATCGCCCCGTTGGCATCCTGGGTAAAATTGACGTTCCGCTGGAACCGCCTGACCCGATCCCAATGATATCGAGTTCCAAATTCCAAATGATTCGTCCAATCGCTCAAAGGGAAATCATATCCCAACACCGACTCGACGCCGCTCAACCAGTAATCCCGGTTGTTGTCACGATAGGGTAAAGTCCCCGCCGCTTCTCCCTTCCATAACGCCCGCGTCTGGTCATCTGATAAATCTCTCCCCCCCCCATTGAGCTTAAACCAGTCGCGATGGAATTTGTTGTAGTAGCCGGTGGTTGTTAATTTCAGACCGGGTTTTAGTTCTATCGCGTGCTGCAGAGAACTGCGGAAGTGATTGGAATCGAAGTGATCGAAACGAGAAGCGGGATACCGTTGGTAAGGATTATCGCTGAAATCATCGTCAAAGAGTCCCATATAAGTTTCATCCGATTCATGATCGGTATATCCTAGTTTTAACTGAAACTTCTGATCCAAACTTGTTTCCGGTTCCCATGACAGTTTCAAAGTCGAGTCGCTATTTTCAAAGCCGGTCTCATCCCGGTTAGAGATCCCCGGTTTTTCATTGATCGTCTTGAAGCCATCGGTGCTGCGGAAGTAGTGCTCCACCAGATACCCCACCTTCCCGAAGGAGGTATTGAGTGTATCCCCAAGATAGCCGTGCGCCCGCGCGTCAAAATTGGAACCGCCGCTCCCTTTCAAATACATTTGCCGCTCTTGTGGTATCGGAGTAGAGAGATAATTAATCACGCCCCCCGTCGTGTGCGGACCGTATTTCACCTGGCTGGTCCCTTTTAACACTTCGATCCCGCTCATTCGTCCGGTCGTCGGCGAATAGTAAGCGGCCGGCGCGGAATAAGGCGCAGGCGCTGTCAGAATCCCGTCCTCCATGATCGTGACTTTCTGGCTTCGCCCGGGATCCACTCCTCTTAAGCTGATGTTGGGAAACTGTCCGTAACCCTCTTCATCACGGACATAAACCCCCGGGACTTGGCGCAAAAGTTTTCCGACATCATCATAACTATGTTCACGAATCTGGTCTTGGTCAATGTAGGCGGCCGAACCGGGAAGGGTCTGCGCCCGTTCTTTGGATCCGACCACGGTGACTTCTTCTAAGGAAGTGACTTCCGCCATCGCGGGTGAACCGATGAACATCATCAACCACCCAAGTAATGCCGCAAAAAAACCCATAGTATGACTCCTTAATTATCTTGAACGAAGATTGTTAGCTGGAGAGTATTTTTACTTTTTGTTTGCCGCCCCTCCCTGGCTATTCAAAGGCGGCGTTGAATTCACTACCGGTTCACGATTTTGAACTGAACCGGAATTCGAACCTGGCTTCGGATAGCGATCGTCCCAACTTTTGCCGGCGTAAATTTCCATTTTCTGACCGCCTCAAGAGCGGCTTGATCCAAAATAGCGTAGCCCGATGATCTCTCGACACGAACCTCTAAGGGATCGCCCCCAGCGCTGACCTCCACTAAAAGCACTAATCTCCCTTGAATATTCTTCAACAACGCCGCCCTTGGATAACGAGGGGCTGGGTTATCGGTATAATCGGCTGAGCTTTTCTCGACTCCACTGCTTTCAAGAGAGACCAGAGGAGTCATTTTTGGCGTCTCCTCCCTAACTTCTTTTTTATTGACCTCGATTGGCTTCAAGCTGGGCTCTACCGTTGGTTCTGCCTTTGGAGTGATTTCCTTCTTATCTTCCGGTTTTTTGATCTCTTTTGACTTTGGTTCTTCTAAGAAGACCACTCGAATTCGATTCTCCCCTGTCATCACAGGGACAGAGGGAGGTTCCAATGTTAAAAACGCCGGCGCGGCCAATAGCCCCACATGAACCGCTCCTGAGAATAACAATCCCCAATAAAACCGCTTCATGGTTTAGACTCCGGTTCCACGGTAAAAACCACTTCTCCAATCCCATTCTGCCGCACAAAATCGAGGACCCCCATCACTTTTTCGTGGGTCGTTCCTTTATCGGCGTTAAGAACCACCATCCCATCCTTATGCTGTTGGCGAAACTGTCTCAGTCTTTGAAGGAGTTCACTCTCGCTGACGGGCGCTTTATCAGCAAAAACTTTCCCTTCCTGGTTGACGGTCAAATAAAGTGATTCTTTTTTCTCTTCTTTGAGAGATTCACCCGTTTGGGCCTTTGCCAAATTCACAAAGATCCCCCGCTGCACCACCATGGACATCGTCACGTAGATGAAGAAGCAGAGAAGCAGAAACATGCAGTCCATGAGAGGAATCATTTCCACTCTGGCTTTCTGCGCGTTCATTTTGTTTCGCCATCGGCCGTAGGGCATCACGGCTCTCCATGTTTTTTTTGCTGATACTGTGCGTACAAGATTTCAAACTCATACGCGTATTTCTCTAATCGAAACGCGAAACGTTCTGTTTGTGATAGAAAAAAGTTGTACGCGATAATACTCGGCATCGCGATCGCGAGCCCCGCCGCGGTTGTGATCAACGCTTGAGCAATACCGACACTGACCGCCTGTGGGTCCGCGATACTGGTTTGTCCCAGTAAATCGAATGACTGGATGATACCGGTGACCGTACCGAAAATTCCTAAGAGTGGTGACAAAGTGATTACCGTATCAATCGCCCGAAGCCCTCTTTGGGTCATCTCGACCGCACGGTCGACTTCCAGCCCCAGTGCGTCATGCAGGACCCTCTCTCCATGCCCCAGAGACGCGGTCAGAACTTTCACGACAGAATCGGGGGATTCCTCTCCCTGTTTGAGCATCTCTTTTAAACGTCCATGACGCAGATGCTCCAAGAATTGATCTAAATTTTTGGAACTAAACCGTCTTTTTTGCTGCCACCAGAAAAGAGACCGCTCCGCGATAAACGCCACTGCCAGGAACGAGCAGACCAGCAATGGAACCATCACCGGCCCTCCCTTTTGGATGAATTCGATCACTTTTTGCCCTTCTCATTTTTGATTATGAGACTCATTCTCATAATTCCATTCGAGAAAAATTCCTTCTTAGAACTTGATCTTAAACTCGCGCTCCTTTTCTTTTGTTTTTCCCTGCCGGCACCGGACGCAGGTCCCGTACATTTTATGGCTGTGGGACGCGATCGTGAAATTGTATTTTCTGGCGACCTTCTCTTGAAGTTCTTCAATCGCCGGATTTTCAAACTCGGTAATTTTGCCGCACTCAAGACAAATCAAATGATCGTGGTGGTGATGTCCCACCATCTGTTCGTAGTAGAGCTTCCCCTGCTCGAAATCCCTCGGTTCGATTAACCGGCTCTGCGTCAATAATTGCAGAGTGCGGTAAACCGTCGCTTTGGAAGCCGTTCTGTCCTTTTTATGGACCCGCGCCCAAAGATCATCCGCCGTGAAATGCCCTCTAACCGCGAGCGCCTCTTTGACGACAACCTCTCTTGGACGCGTAATCTTCATCCCCTTTTCCTTTAGGAATTCCTCAAACCCTCCCCAGGGGTTTTGCTTGTCAATACTGATATTGAGTCTCATTATCAGTATTATAATAAAACAGATGCCGGCTGTCAAGTTTTTTCAGCCGGCTTTTTTGCGCTGCGCCTCCCAGGGGGCTTGCCCGTTCAATTTGATTTCCAGTTCTTCAATCCGTTTCTGAAGCCGTTCGACCGTTTTCAACAACTCGGGCAGGCGTTGGAGCGCCGCGTTCAGCCGTTTCGCCTGCATGTGCGGCTTCGCGGGATACCCGGAGACACAAGTATTCTCCGGAACCGATTTGGTGACACCCGCCTGGGCGGCGATTACGGCGTTATCCCCTATCGTGATATGCCCCACAATTCCCGATTGCCCCGCCAGAGTGACGTTGTTTCCGATTTCCGTGCTTCCGGAAATTCCTGTCTGCGAGACAATGACCGAATGTTCCCCAACCACGACGTTATGCGCGATCTGGACAAGATTGTCAATTTTTGTCCCTTTTTTAATCCAAGTTTTGTCAAACCGCGCGCGGTCAATCGTAACGTTGGATCCGATCTCAACGTCATCTTCAATCACAACCGTTCCTATCTGCGGTATTTTGTGGTGAACCCCTTTGACCGTGGAAAAACCAAAACCATCGCTTCCGATAACGCTTCCACTGTGGATAACCACACGGTTTCCGATCTTAACTCTTTCCCGGATCGTCACGTGAGGATAAATCAAACAGTCCTCTCCTATCCTGGCATGGTGTCCCACATACACCCCCATGTCAATAACGGTCCGGTCGCCAATAACGGCGTGATCATCCACCATCGCGTAAGGCTCAATGGCCACCCCTTTCCCCAGGACCACTTCTTTGCCGATCACGGCGGTCGGATGGATTCCCTTTGGTCGCCTGACTTCATTGGGAGCGATTAACTGGACCATCTTGGCGAAAGCAAGGGAAGGATTTTCGGCGCGGATAATGGGCCGCGAAGACTCTTTGACATCGTAAGAAGTGATAATGGCGCTTGCTTTGGTCTGCTGCATCAAGGGAAGGTATTTCGGGTTCGCCAGAAAAGTAATATCCCCTTCCCTGGCTTCTTTGATCCCGGAAATCCCCGTGATCACAATATCTCCATCACCGATCACTTCTCCCCCAATGAGACTCGCAATCTCCCGGAGGTTCTTCCTGATCGGCATCAAGCCGTTTCGGTTATTTCTTCTTACTGTTGTATCGCTCATTGAGAAGTTGAATGATTTGGGTGGTCACGTCCATTTCCTGACGCCCATAAAGCAATACCCGGTCATTCAGGATCATGCTGAAACCGTTTTTATCTCCATACTCGCCGATCAATTCGTCAATCTCCTTAAGGATATCTCTTACGATGCTGTCCCTCTCCCGCCTGAGTTCATCTCTGACTTTAGAATCGAAATCCTGCAAGTCTCTCAGCGTTTGGTCCATTTCAGTCTGTTTTTTTCTGCGGGCTTCCTCGCTGAGCAGTTCCATTTCATCTTTCAACTTCTTGACGGCTGCCACTTTTTTTTCTCGCTCCTGCTGCTTAGCTTCTCCTTTTTTTTCCATAACGCTGTCCGCATCCTTGGTTTTTTGATAACTGTCGAAGGCCTTAGCCACATCGACAAAACCGACGCGGTTTTCTACAGCGGCAAACGCCTGACCGGCCGAAGCGACAAAAATTAAAAAACCCACCCACTGACAAACGCTTTTGAAATTGTTCTCCATTGGACTCCTTTCTAAAAACCACGGCTGATGTTAAAATGAAAACGTCCTTTTTTGCTCTCTCCGGCCGGCGGATTCAACGGATATCCCCAGTCTAATTTCACGGGGCCAATGGGGGTCTTGATACGCATCCCCACGCCGGTCCCCGATCGAAAAGTTCCGCTCCCAATGTCTCCCGCCCTCCGCCAGACATTGCCCGTATCGTAGAAAATACTCCCCTTTAATACCTCCACAATGGGGAAGACATATTCGACATTCGCGATCATCATGGACTTGCCCCCGATCGGGTCATCGGTGTTTGAATCTTTTGGCCCAATCCGACGCTCACGATACCCTCGAATGGTATTCGCGCCTCCGGCAAAGAACCGTTCGTAGATGGGAACATCTTTGCTGTCGCCAAATTCTGAAGCCCATCCACCGCGCAAATGAAATTCCAATACCCAGTTCTGCCACGTACTCAGATACAAAGCGCCCGAAGAAATCGCTTTGATGAAATCTTTATCAGCGCCCAAAAGCCCCCCCGCCGTTTCTAACGACCCGCTCACCGTATACCCACGGCTCGGAGCGAAAATGTTATCCCTGGTATCCAACGTCAGCTGTGACGCCAAACTGCTGATTGAATTGCGCCCGCTTTCTCTCTTTAAATCGTCTGTCGCGCTGGCGCTTACGTCCGAGATTGCAATCCGTTCAAGGCGATAAGTCAGGTCTCCTCTCAAATACTCGCGAAATTCTTTCCCCAGCCTTAGGGCCCCTCCCCGCCTTTCTTCGTCGAACCCGAAACCGATGTCGCTTTCCCGGAGAGTCGTCCGGTTATAGAGATCAAATCCAAATAAAACAGGATGATCAAAAATCCACGGTTCCGTGAAACTAACCTCGTAATCTCTGCGGACTGTCCCCACGTTGGCGCGCAGGGCGAGCTTCTGGCCATCCCCCGTAAACGTCGGCGGATTCGCGATGTCGAAATTGTTTTGCGCTACTTGAACAAACCCCAGCAGTTTGTCAACGGAACTGAACCCGGCGCCAAAACTGAACTCTCCGGTTTTGGCTTCTTTCACGGAAATCGCCAAATCCCGCTTGGTCGGTTCGCTTGCCGCTTCCGTATCGAAAGCGACTTCCTCAAAATATCCTAAATTGTACAACCGCTCTTTGCTCCGGCGGATTTTAGTGCCGTCATACCGCTCTCCAGGTTTGATTCTTAATTC
>JACOVV010000037.1 GCA_016177145.1 Candidatus Omnitrophota bacterium
CCAAAGGGGGAGAACCGTTACCGTTTAGAGGAGTTCCAGCGTTGAAACGTTTTTTCTCTCTACTTTTGGCGATTATTGTCAGCAGTAATATTTTGGGCGGGTCATCTCCTTCCCTGCTGGCGCCTTATTCCATCGCTGTTCTTTCCTTAGACGAAGCCGCGCAGAGATTCTTTAGTCCATCCTCGACCCAAGAAGATCATCAAAGACTAGTCCAATTTTTATCAGAGCAGGGGGAAGAAGCGATCCATGGATTCGCCCGGCTCATTTGTGAAGACCGCAATATCTCCCAGGAAGAATTCGGCCCTTACGTGATTCCTCCCTACCAGGGAAAGTACCCGCCGCGCGGACAGATCTCCATTGGAACAGACGGAAGACCCTATAACATTCCCAGCAGTGAGGGAGAGTTCGCGCGCGAGCGGCTTCGCCTGATGGCGGAGCTGGCGGTCCAGCGGGCGCTGGGGAGAAAGGTCGTGACCGCTGTCGGGATCGGCCACGTTGGCACCGCGATGATGTGCGTTACTGCCGACGCGGTGATTGACACGCAGGGGAGGGAGTTGGGGATTGTCCGCAGCGAGACGCCGAAATTCCGCAGGCCGCTCTCCGGCCAAGTGAACCCGTATTTCGTGGCGGGGTATCAACGGACCTCCACGCATTCTTCCTTTAAGGTGGATTTTGTGAACGCTGGAAGAGCTCCGATCGAGTCTCAGGATGAGAGTGTTGAAAGAATCGTCAGGGAGTCACGAGAGAGGGGGAATTTAAGAGCGACCTTCCTGCCGGAGAGTTTATCGGCTTCCGATGTGATTCTCGTTGAGACGGAAGTCCATGTGCATAAACTGGGCAAGCAGGTCGAGCTGTCTCCTGTGGAATTAAAAGCCACCGAGTCATTACTCTCCCAGGTTGGGAGCTTGGCCCACCCTAGTTCGCTGATCATCGTTGAAAGCACGGCAATGCCGGGGTATACCCAGAACGTGGTGGTCCCTCTGATAGATCAAAAGTTCCGCGAAAGAGGATTGATCCCGGAAGGCGAACACGCCAAAGTCGCTTACTCTCCTCAATTCCTCCAGCCGGGGCCTCAGTGGTTAAAGACCCTCATGGAATTCAAACGGTATGGACGCGGGGTCACGGACGCGGCGACCCATGACCTGGAGGATTATTTTAAGAATGTCGGGTTTAATTACGAGATCCCTGAGAGTGTCCAGTGGGCCGAGTTTGTCAAAATCGCGGATAACGCTCTCTTCTACAGCTTACTGGAGATTACGGTCGCTTTCCTGGAGTCGGCTGAAGAGATGGGGCTGGATGCCTGGAAAGCGATTGAGGCGATTATCTCTGTCCGTCCTGACCAGCGTGGTTTCCTGAAATTTGTCCCGCAGATGCAGGTGGGGGGGTATTGCATTCCAAAAGAACTGATCTTCGCGATTCGCGCCCTGACTTCCTATTACGGCGTCAGCGAATTGGAGATTATGGAAATTTTCAAGAGCCGGCTGGTGGCCGCCAATATGAGTGATTTCCGGGCGGAGAAGGTTGTGGACAAACATCTCCTGCTGGCTTTGTCGGAGCGGGGAATTCCGTTTGAAGGGGCCCGGCTGGGGATCCTGGGTGTCGCTTATAAAGGAGGGATTGCCGATACCCGGATGAGCGGATCCCAGCGGCTGGCGGTGAGGGCCGCCGATTATGGAATGAAAGTGGAAGCGACCGACCCCTTCAGCCGCTCCTGGTCTGAGATTCAAAATCTGAATCCTTACGACACGACTGACTGGTCCTATGGACTCAGAAACCAGCAGGCATTGCGGTCTCTTCAGGTTCGGTACCAGCCGGGGCCGGAAGGGTTTTTAGATTTCATCAGCCCTTATCAGGACGCGGTGGTGATTGCTACCCCTCATCACGCCTATTTTGGGGTCCACCAGTCCCAGGAGAGCCGGACCGTTGAAGATTCTGAAGGGAACAAAACCGTTTTCCCCGGCCTTGACCCGGTCAAAGCCGCCGCCCGGATGCTCGGGCTCGAAGGCCGGGTGATCATGGACACGTTCAACTATCTTTCCGACGAAGATATCCGGATTTTCCTTGCCCTGGGATGGGATGTGAGGGCTTTGGGCAAGGGGCATATTGATCTTTTGAAAACCAAGCTGACGCTCCAGGACAAAATAGGCGCGACGGAGAAATTGTTAAAGGAATTGGAACGGCTTTCGGATCCGGAAGTGTTGGCGCAGGCCAACAAAGAGGGCTCTGTTCTCCGGATGGAATGGATTACGGAAGCGATCCATGTGGCCCAGGCGAAATTGGCTTACCTGACCTCCCAGCGGGATATTCGCGGCGGAGAGGGAATCCAGAGGCGGCGGTTAAAATTGGAGTATTATCGCGCGAAGACAGAACAGGAACTGCGATTCGCTCATGAAGCGGAACAGAAAGCCCTTCGGATGAAATTAAATTTCTTCAACCATGCGGACAACTACATTCGTCTTATCCAGGATCCTGACGCCACAGAGGGAAAGAAGAAAGCGGAGCGAGAACAGGTCAAGCGATTTTTAACCCGATATAAGAATCTGAAGGAGGAACAAATCAGGAACTCCTACAGAGGCCTCATGGAAAAGATCAGTAACCCAAGATGGCGAAGGGCCGGGGCGTTAATGATTCAAAATGCCCAGACGATGGGAGCGATCGGGCGAGTTCTTGGGGGAAGTCGTCTGACGGCCCCCGGTTCAGCAAGAGAGATCCAAAGGAGACTGGCTGAGTTGAAATATGTCGAAGACCAGCAGGTTTTGTTACGGAATGACTTGGATCGTTTCATCGAATCGTTGCCCCCCTTGTTCAGGAGTGAAATTAAGCAGGAGCTCGCGCGGACCGAACGCCGGCCGGATTTGGCGTTATCAGGGCGGTCTACCAGCAACAATCAGGTGGATTTGCTCCAACTGACAGAGAAAGAGAAATCCCTGGGGTGGCGGATTGTGATTCAGGATCGAGTGTATGAGGATCCGGAACAGGAAAAAGCGCGGGTGAATGATCGCAAGAAGCGAGGAGTTTATGTTATTTACCGTGACACGATCACGGATCCGGAGACAGGCCAGATGCTCGAATTTGTTCCCTTCACGATTTACACCCAGGATTCCACGGGCAGAATCGTCAAGATGGAGGACCCCCAGGGTTTCTCAAGGGCCCGGACGGTGAAATGGCGCAAGGACGCGGAAGTCGGAAAAAATGCCGCGATCAGTCCGCTCTGGTCCAAATTCATGGTCAAAGTGCCGCTCAATATCGTCGGCGTGGAGGGAAAGACCTTCACTCCGGAGTTGTTCACGAATTTTACCAAACTTCCTCTGGAGGACCGGGAATGGCTGATGCGCGGGGTTTTTGGAAGAGGGAAAATTCTCTCAACGGTCAAAGGAGAAAAGCAATCGCGCTACTACCTTCTGATGGACGTCAATCTGGATTCCGGCACGGTTGCCCGGGGCCGGGGAGGCATTTTGATGCGGGCCGATACCGATGAGCCGGTGGTGATCACAACCGAAGAAGGGACGGAGCAGGTGGTGATGTTAAAGGCCTCGGGAACGCATCTTCCGATGGACGCCTCTGGACTGAATCTCGATACAAGCCGTGTCGTCCAGGGGGGACGGGTGCTTCATGACCGCTACAGCTATACCGACCGGCAGACAGGTCAGCCGTTCGCGGAGATTGAACTTTACGATGGTCAATTGGTGGAATTCCCGCTCAAAGATGGGTTTGTCGTTTTCATCCGGGCAGGCAAGATTGAAACCATCCGGAATCATCAAGGAGACGTGGTGACGGCAGAGTTTGATCTTAGTTCCAGAGAGGATGAAAATGGTCTGGCTGTGACTGTCCAGGCAAAAGGGACCGGTGAATCTTATGGAATGGTTCGTTTCCAGGAAAAGAGAACGGTTTCGGCGGTCATCCTGGGGACTCATCAAATTCGAGTCAGAGAGGGGACAATTGCCGAAATCCGGGAATTTGAAAGAGGAAACAGTGTTTTAGAACAGCTCGCGGTCAGTCACGAAAAACTTTCCCGAACCAGCAAAACGGCGATGGGGCAGATCCCAGGCCACACGCGGGAGGCGGCGCCGGATGAAATTCTGAAAATGGAAGGGACTCCACCGTACAATCAGGGAAAGACGGCGAGAGCACTGCTCCGGCTGGCTTTTCAGTATGAGGGATCTGATTTCCCATTGCAGCAGCTTTGGCGGGCGGTCCCTTCAACGGCGCGCCAGGGGTGGATGCTCTATGGAACAGAAGAGGATTTCGATCCGGTGAAAATGACGCGTGAAATGGCCTGGAACGCGGCCGAGGTATTGGGACAGGACCTGGCTTCGGTGCATATCGCTCTCAACCCGGACAACATTTATTCCACCGGTTATTTTACCGACGAAGACAGCCAGATTCCTCTCTATAACGAGCGGGACCCTTACGGGGCGTTTTTCAAATATTTCGGGTATTACATGCAGTTGGCCTACTGGGATTTCCAGGGAGCCAAAGATAATAATTATGACACGATTGAGTTGTCCCGTTTTCCAGAATGGGTGAACGCTTTCCTGAACCATCTGCTGGAGACACGGCATGGAGGAATGCTGTTGGTCCGAAACCCTCAAAAATTCCAGCGGTTTCGCCAACTTGCCAAGGGATTGGTTTGGAATCCGAAAGGACTCGAAGAGTTTGAGAATGATTTCATGCGGACCCTCTGGCAGGAATACCTCGCTCATCATGTCCTGCGCAACCGGTTAGAGCGGGGGTATGACCCGACGCTGGAGAGCACTTATTCCGGCAGTGAGGCAAAGTATCGCTATGATCCGAATGACCCGAAAAAGGCGATGGAGTTTATTCAAAAACAAAGAGAACTATTGACCGTGGCCAAACGTTTGATCGAAGAAGAAAATTACGATCCGCTCTACCAGGGCATTCAGCCTTTCGATTTCGAGGCGGCTTTTGAAGAGTTAGACCGTAAAGGACGATCGATTGACTCTCTTGAATTGTTAGTAGGTCGATCAGCTCAGGAGAACAAATACGCGGACGTTTACCGTTTGAGTTTCTACCCGGAGCTCAAACCGAACGTTTTCTCACTGCTCGACTTTAACGCGTTAAAGAGGGGAGATCAAAAATTGCGTTTAGTCATCGCGCAAGCGCTCCCGACCGTCTTGAAAGAAAAAGTGGATGTGGCTCTACAGCAGGGATTGTCCGCCACAGAATCGCGGGTCGGTCAGCTTTATTTTGAAGGGCTGGAAAAGTATCCCGAATGGGGCGATTTTCCGTTAGTTCCCGCTTATTTTGGCGCGTGGTTTTCCGGCGAGGGGCCGGCGGAGGTAACGACGCATCAGGATGCGGAGAGGGTTTACCGCCAGATGACGCTGGATTATCGTGAAACGCGGCAGGCGATCCCGCGAATTTCACAATTGGGAAATGTTACTTTCAGTGAACCGGCAGTGACTGAAGAAGGACTCGAATTTTCTTATCAACGAGAAGACGCGATCCAGGGACGGAGCGTGGTCCATGTGAAGGTTGACCTGGGACAGCGGCGGGTGTTTATTATGGAGGGTTCTTCTACGGTATCTCCTCCTGCTTCTGCCGACGAAGGGGCGCGGCCGGCAGAGGAACAGGCGCTGGGGAGTTACCTATGAAAATCATTCGCGCGCCCATTCTTTTTTTTCTGGCGCTTTCACAATTGTTTTATAATGTTTCTAACGCCTTCGTGGACTTGCCGAGGACTATCCCTTCGTCAACACTCGCTTCCCAGGCACAGCTTTCACCGGAATTAAACCAGTGGCGTCCGGAATTTGAACCGATTGCCGTATTAGGGCGAGACTTAGGGCCGGAGTACGGGATTACTCTCCCGGAAGAAACTGCCGGACTAAAAGCATTCCTCTCATCGGCCATTCAGAGAATTCCGGAAGATCAATTGGATGGTTTTCTAGTTGCGCTGGCCCAGGCGATGAGCCGGGTGGATTCTTATTGGCAAAAGCCGATCGCGGAGCATATTAAGAAGGAAGTCTCCGCTCGTCCTTTAAAGACGATCGCCACGGTCATTCAGGCAAGTTCGCCTTGGTTGAACAACCGGACGTATGAGTCGCTTCTGGTCGGCGAAGAGGGGAGAGCGCTGAGCGGTCAGGAAATTCTTCAATGGGCGCTGGGATTAGAGCAATTCTACACGAGTCAAGCCGCTCAAAAAAATCCGTATCACCGGATCCGCGCGCTCATCTATCTGCACCATCTTTACCGCTTCAGTTTGATCGGAAAAGGGTTTCATCATCCGGCCGTGATTCCCAAAGAAGGGGTCGAGGCCTTCAATGAGGGAGAAAGTGAGCGGGCGATTGAGATTTACCAGCAGGTCATGCGGGAACAGGGCCCCAGTGAAGCGCTGTTTACCGCCCTCGCGGCCGGCTACCGGAAGCTCGCCTGGCAGCAGGCGCTGGAAATTGTCCAGGACGCGGTCAAGAAAAGCGATCCCCGGAATGGCCCGCTGTTTCAAACAGAATCGCTGGAACAGTATTCCCTGAGAATTGCTGAAGTTTTCGCGGCAGGCGACGCGCAGACAAATCTAACTCCTATCGGTCAGGAAGAGAGCTCCGTGCGGGCCGATCCCACCAAAACACTCTGGTCGGATATTTTCTTCTTGGCGATGCTCCTTCCCGAATGGGCCAAAGTGCTGAATTTTTCTTCCTTTTTGGCGGTAGATCACTCCGTTGGAAATGGGTCGGAAGACTCTACCCCGCCAGGACGGCCGGTGGAGGTATTTGTCCGTAAAATCAAGGAACCGGTCATTCGGCTGGTTTCCCTTGACCTGAAGACGAGTAAAGATGTGGAGAGTCTTGAAGATTTATTCAATTTCACCAGCGATTATTTGGGATTGCTCAAAGCGGCAGTGATTGCTTCGGGGATTGTCCCACCTTCTTTTCAAGGAGAGTCCATTGAGTTAAAAGAAGTGCTTCGTCGTTTCCTGGGAGAAGAAGGGGGAATCGAACTTGTCACGTATGTCCATGGAATTCCCAAGGGCTCTCGTCTGGCGGTCAGCACGACATTGTTATCGGCGATTATTGCCAAACTCATGCGGTTTAGCGGGCAGTTCAATGAGCAGGAAGGTTCCCTGGCCGAAGAAGAACTGCGCCTGTTGGTCTCCCGGACTCTGTTGGCGGAGTGGCTGGGGGGATCCGGCGGCGGGTTTCAGGATACCGCGGGACCTCACCCCGGGATCCGGACGGTAGAAGCGATACTCAGTCAACCCGGTGATCCCGAACATGGCATCAGCCGGGGGCGGTTGGTTCCCTCTTTTAACCGTTTCAGTCCTCAGGAAGAAGAAAGAGCGATTGCCGCGCTCCGGGAATCTTTGGTGATGGTTCATGGCGGTTTGTCCCAAAACGTCGGGCCCATTCTGCAGGAAGTCACCGAAGAATTTCTGGTTCGCTCGGAGAGGGCGTGGAAGGCGCGTCAGGGGAGCGCTGTTTTGTTTCCGCAGATCGTCGAAGCGCTCAAAAGAGGAGATATGAAAGAATTAGGACGCTTGACGGAGCAGGATTGGGAGTTGACCCAGGAAGTCATCCCGCGTGTAAACAACGCCTACACGCAAACTCTGCTCGATCGCTTAAAAGAACATTTCGGCGAAGATTTCTGGGGGTTTGTCATGCTGGGGGGGGCGTCCACCGGCGGGATGTCGTTCCTGGTGAATCCCGCGCGGAAACAGGAATTTAAAAAAGTCGTCTTTCGGTTTATGCGTGAATTGAAAGACCAAATGAAAGACGGTTATCCCTTCGCGATTGATCCGGTAGTCTACAGTTTTGACGTGGATCGAGAAGGAATTCAAGCCCATGTGGTTACGGAAGGACTGATGCCGCGGGAGTACTACGCTTTTGTCCTGGCGCAAATCGTCCAGCGATGGGAGCGCTCCGTAAACGATCAAGAAAAAACAGAGGTGGAAGATTGGATCCATGCCCATACCAATGAATTGAGGCGTCTCTTTGAACGGAAACAGCGGGAGAGAGAAGGAAAGCTGGAGTGGTCTGGGGAGGATCAACATAGATTATTAGATATTGACGACATAAGATCACTTTATGAGATCATGTTTGAGACCACGTTAAGCGTCGGAACAGCCGGTTTCCAATTAAGTCAGGGCGATGATCAAGCAGTCCAGGAGAGTCTTGACCTCTATGGGTTTGATCCGGAGAGTTTTGACGCCAATGTCAGCGCGCTGGAAAATGGCGGGATCGGAGTCCGGCAGAACCGTTTGCCGGCGACGGCGCGGTTAAAAGATATCTCCAACGGAGATGTGGTCTCTCTGGAAGGAGAAGAGCCGGGTGTTTCATCCCAGACAAGCCCGCTTCTTCAAGGAGAAGTCGGCGTGATCATCTTAGCGGGGGGCAAGGGGGGGCGGTATACCGGCGGAGAAGAAGCGGTGAAAGCCCTCGCTGAAGCGTTTGATGGAAAGTCCTTCATGGAAATCAATCTGTCATCGCTGGAGGCAAGGCAGGGGGATGGAAGAGAGGAAAATATCCCAGTCGCCGTCACAACCAGTTTCCTGACAGACCATCAGATCAGAGGTTGGTTGTCCCGCCAGGGATGGATAGAGGAGGGGGCGCATGGAGTCAGAGTGTATTTTTCGACAGGGAGGTTTGTTTCACAAAAGGTCAATCCCACACAAATAGATTTAGAATTTGCTCTCTTAGAAGAACCCCGCGAGCGGGCATTAACGCCTCAGCAGCGAAAAATTCAGAAAGACGCCGCTGGTTCCATGATCCATTGGGTTGACCAAAGAACAGAAGAGACCGGTCGAATTTATCGTCATAACACACCTCCCCAGCGGCTGGTTCCGCCAGGACATCTCTACGAAATCCCCAGTATGATGGTCAATGGGGCTCTGGCCAGGATGCTGTTGGAGAACCCGCGGATGAAAGAAGTATTTGTGAAGGGGGTTGACGTTATTGGAGCGGTCCCTACGGATGAGCTGATTCAAGAACACCGTCAGAGCGGCCGGGTCATGTCGGGGTTAGTCGTCAGCCGCTGGATGGGGGATGAGGGGAGCGCTTTGGTCGTTGACGAGGAGGGAAATCCGTATTATCTCCCCGGGTTCGCCATGCCGGTGAAAGGAATGGAGTACGATTTCAAATATTATGATTCCAACGCCTATGTCATCAGCATTGATGAATTTCTTCTTCTCTTTGGCCTCACCCGCCGGGATTTATTCGATTCACTTGGAGAAGATGAATCTGCCAGTCGGGCAAAGGAAAAAATATTGGAGGGAATCCGGAGAGTGGCGTCACTGGTGCCTACTTATGTCGTCCTCAAAGAGACCGCCGAACGCTGGGGACTGGGACAAAAAGACATGTATCTCACCGCGCAGTTTGAGAAGCTCTTTGGCGATTTGACTCATCCCAGGATATGGCGGCGTTCTTTGGAACAGATCCGTGAACAAGTCTCCAGAGAGGAATGGAATCAGGTATTCCTGCCGCTATGGGAAAAACTGGAACAAAACGGCTGGAGACCGGTACAATATATCAAAGTGAATCGGCTGGCGGGACAGAATTTCAAACATGTCAGTGAGCTCCCCGACTTGGAGAAAGACGGGACCCGGAGATTTATCGGCTCCTTGGTCCGTCGTGACCAGACAGAGACGATGGAGACCGCTAGAAGAAACGATAGAATCGCCCAACAATTATGAAGCGAATCCAACGACCGCTGACACTATTATTGCTCGGCTCTTTCCCCCTTCTTTTAAGCGCGCCCGTTCTTTTTCAGGAGTATTTCTATCTCCACCCGCCGTATGCCAGCGATGATTCGCGCAGTTTAAGAAATATCGTGTACGCGCGATACGGCGCCCCCGAAGGAGTCATGCGAGGACTTGAAGCGGAAAATAGCGCTTTTCAAGGATATCTCATTCCTAGAATCAAATCGTTAATCCTCAGGGCGAGATTAGAAGGGAGAAAAGCGAAGTTCTTAATCATCGGCATTGGGGGCGGGAGAATCATTGACGACATGCGCAGACGCTTTCCCGGACTGGAACTTGTTTTTATTAACAAAGAACCCATTCATGAAGTGATCACTCCGGAAGAATATTTCGATTATATTCATCAAAAACAGATCGCCCCTGATAGGCGTAAAGAAGAAGTGGAAGACTTCTTTGAATTTTTAACTAGTCCAGCGCATTTGATTATCCACGATGTGGAGGGGGGATTGCCTCATTTCACGGATGGGGAATTGGAGGGTGTCTTAGTGGCGTCTGTTGTTCTTAAATACATCAGCTATCAGGGCCGCCAGAAGCTTTATTCAGAGATACAGAGAGTTGTTAGGATAGGGGGAGAAGTGTTTCTCAACGGTTTTGTTGATTGTGGAAGAACCGAGCCGGGGGACGAAAATGATTATTTCTTGACGTTGGATGAAACTTATCAACTCACGCTTCGCCATGTCAGACTGTTATACGATGCCGCTAATGATGGAGTCCTTGAATATGACCACGCAACTCTCACGTGGATTAATAAAGGACCTGAAGAGCCATTTCCCGCGAGTCAATTTCATGGGATAGGGTTTGAGAAAATCAGAAATGGCCGGTGGCGTCAAGGTGGACTTCCCCTTCCCAAGCTAGAGGGAATTTTCGAAGAGCGCTCATTATGAGTCGGGAAAGAACAGTTAGAATCAAAATGAAATGGGTCTGGTTTTTATGCCTGCTTCCGGCGGCGGTAGGGGCGAATGATTATTCGCCCCTACGTTATAATATTCCTTTCTCCCTCGCTGTCCCGGGCCCAGCCGCGCGAACCCGGACTGCGCTCTCTTTTTCAGGACCGCTCAGGCCGCAGACGTTTCTTACGGCAGCTTCTCAGACGGCTGCTGATCTAGAGCAGGGGACTCTTGGCGATATCACGGTGGGGTCTAATATTAAGGAAATGACTCCCGACATGCGGCGGCTTTATGACGATTCCGACCATGACTTGACAGCAGAAGCAGAGAACGCCCCCCTGGAAGTTGTCCGCAGCTATGAGGACCCGGCTGAGAGACGCCACGATTTACCGGGCGCTTTAGGGATCATTCAAACGATGAAAAAGTCCAACCGATGGGCGAAGCCGGCGGCTGTCGTCATGATTCTGGATGGAGGGTTTAAAACCCGTTTTGCGTACAAAGTCCTTTCCGAAGGATGGGCAGGGCTGACTCGTCTGCCGGGGAAGCGTTATCGTAATCTGCGCCATATCGTTCTGGTCAATATGCTGACGATCCTGCGGATGCTCCCCGAAGGATTAGAGCGATACGTCGGGTTAGCGTCCAGCGATAATTTTATCTTCTTGGGACAGGCGACACTCGGAAGGATCCTGCTCAACGACAGCCGAGGAATCCGCCCGCTCTTAGAGCGGGCCAGCGTCGTCAAAGGGGCGGCGCGAATGAAGCTGTTGACGGAAAGAGATCGTCAACGACTAGAGCGCTTAAAGACACAGCCGGAAAAATGGACGGAAGAAGAGGTCAAAGCGGCTTTAGCGGAGCGATGGACGGATGTGGCTCGACAGATCTCAGAGGCAAAACTAGAGCAGGTCGGAGTGATAGGGGTTGACAGCGCCGGAAAAATGACCGGATTTTTGGAAAAGGCAAATCGCTTAGAGATTATTCGTTTTTCCTATCAACATGGAGGAGTTCTTTACAAAAACGCTTTCCAGGAGTTTTTGGACAAACGGTTTGCCGCTCGTCTGATGGAGCGATTCATCGCTGAAAAAGCCGAGACCGACGGCTTCCAGACATTGGACCAGTTCCCCATCGGCTATATGCAGACGGTCTATCAGTCGCAGTTTACCAGTCCCCGGGAGTGGGACCGGTTATGCCCCTCAAAAGAGAACCTGAAAGTGGCTCCACAAGACTGGAGGCGTATTCGAGAGATAGTTAAAGAGTTGTTCGAAGAAGAACAGCAGCAGGGACGGGGGGAGGTTTGTGTTTTCGATTTCGGCCAGGGGCATCTAAGGGCGCACCTGGGAGATTTAGAGGAGTGGAATACCTTTCTAAACTGGGCGGTCACCAACCCATTGATTCGAGAAATGTTGGGGATGAGAGTCACTGGAAAACTGGACCCAGCCACGGTTCGTTTGATTCGTCCCGATGACGTGGATTTTTCCGATGGCACTAAGATTCGTATTTCACAAAATGCCTACGTCGAGAGGACAATCATCAGTGGTGGGGGGGCACTAATCGTGGAAGACGGAGCGTTGCTCAGCTCGGTGAGAATCCATATCCCGGCAGGGAAGGAGTTGGTAGTCAGACGCGGCGTCAAAATCATGGAGAGCGAGCTTGACCTCTCCCAGATGGGAGTCGAATTAGAACCCAATACGATAGTCGAGCGGGTTTTCCCGGTTCCTGGAGTCACCGGCCGATTGATCGCTCGCAGTGAAGAACGGGTAACTGTTTTAAAAATCGGAGGTCAGGCGCATCTCGCGAGAAACCTGAGACCCATTCAATTCGCGGGAAAAAATGTTGGAGAGCTGATTCCTAGCCAGGAGCAGTGGCTGGAGTTGCAAAGAAGACACCCCGAGTATTTAAGCCAGTATCCATACGAGAAAGTGAAGGGTCGAGAGCTCATCGAACTGGCGGATCAAAATTTAGGCGGTCTCTCCTTTCGTCCGGCACAGCGGCAAGTGGATTATCTCTGGATGCAGGAACAGGTCAAGCGTCTGCAGGAAGGAATTGACGCGGATGTGACGAGGAAACATCCTTCTGACCCGGGCGTGTTAGAATCATTGTAGGGGGCACATTGCGTAGGGGCACATTGCAATGTGCCCCCCTACGTTCCTTGACGTAGACGATGTGATGGGGTAGACTTGCCGTACGATGTTACGTTCCCTTTGCCCTGTTTTGTCCGGTTTTCTGGTGATGGTCGCCGTAGGGGCGAATAATCATTCGCCCCTACGAAACGTCCACCGGCAAAACAATACACCTCTATCTCTATCCGCCCCTTCTCCGATTGATGAAAATGATCTTTCACCCAATCATCGTTTTTCCTGGCGGGAAGAATTAAGTCAACACACCCTCCGCTTGGTTTCATTTCTAGCCGAACGGGAACCGTTGCCCGATCAGGCCGATTTAATCATGGTTCTGGGGAGCGATGATCTCCAGACCGCGATCGAGGCGGCGCGTCTCTATCGCAACGGCCTGGCTCCCAAAATTTTGGTTTCCGGCGGCATTGGACGATTGACCCCCGGATTGATGGAGAAATTCCGTGATTACCTTAAAAACGTAGGGGCACATGGCCATGTGCCCCTACAACAGATTGAGGAGACAGAAGATGGCCAGGTAGCGCCCGAGGCGGTCATTTATAAAAAGGTGCTGATGTTGGAAGGGGTGCCTGAAAAAGATATTTTAGTCGAGGATCAATCCACCAACACCGGCGAAAATGTCCGCTTCAGCCGCGCGCTGCTGGAGAACGTAGGGGCGAATAATCATTCGCCCCTACAGATTCGATCCGTAATTCTCCTTCAGACACCGATCTTGCAGAAGAGAGCCAAAGCGATTTTCCTGAAGCAATTTGGTTTGCCCGGTGTCACGGTAACCAGTTACGCGCCGTACCTGCCGGATGTCGGCGCGATGAACGAGGAGGAGTTAATTCGTACTGCCGAGTTGGCCGTTGGGGAGATGCAGCGGCTTCCTAAATATGCCAAACCGCTTGAAGAAGGGGGTCCCAAAGGAGGACCGTTCAATGGTCCCGTTCCGATTCCTTCCTCTTTATTAGAGAGTCAACAGCGGGTGACCCAGGCCTTGGCGATTCGTTCCTACAGCGAAAAAGTCTATGATTGGACAATGTCTATCGGCGCTTTCCCTGACGGGCTTGAAAAAATTTGGCGGGGGTTTGTCCGGCAGGAAGAGGGTTCCTGGATTCCAAAACGATTTGAAGCGGGCGGTATCCTTTTAACCGCGTATCGTTTTAAGCGGCATGACTTCCTGCAAAATACACGGGAAGTTTTCGAACCGATGGTCCGGGAGATCGCGGCGGTGTTTCCTGGAGAAGAGAACAAAGTCGGAGTCCATTGGGCAGCGCCGGGGGAAGATCATCTGGCAGTTTCCGTGATTCAGGAAGACCCGGAAGTATTGGATGAAGATCAGAAAGAAAAGTTTGTCCGCGTGAACCCGGAAGAGGTCGAGGCCGTCGGAGAAGCGCTCCAAGAGATCACCCGATTCCAGCCGGTCGCTCGTTTGGGACTGGTCGGTTTTGCCCCCGCCGCCAACGGGGGGATGATCGCTCTTTTCCGCGACAGAACCGGGGAGTTCACCGCTCTGCGCGAGACGATCACTAAACGGGCCAATGAAGTCACTGGCGGGAAAGTTGTCAGCCGCCCCAAGCTGATTAATATGACGGTGGGACGGATTTTGGAACTCCCTTATTCTTCGGATCCGGCCACCGCGCGAGACCAGAAAAAAAGAGTTTTAGTCATCATCCAAAAATACACCCAGCGGCTCAGGGATCAGTGGGGGCTCTATTCGCCGAGTCAGGATGTGGTGGTGGATGAAATCACTTACGGTTGGGACCGCCAGTGGAATTTTTACGATTTTGAACGGATTGGGGATTTCCCATTATTGCGGCAGGAGGATGACAAATCCGGCGATTTCACCGTCCATCGAGCATTATGAGGCGATGTAGGGGCGAACGGCCCGTTCGCCCCTACGATATGATCATCAGTCTTGACA
>JACOVV010000048.1 GCA_016177145.1 Candidatus Omnitrophota bacterium
GATGGTCTAAGTGATCGAGTTGATAGTCTAAGTGCTCGATTTGATGGTCTAAGTGATCGAGTTGATAGTCTAAGTGCTCGAGTTGATGGTCTAAGCGATCGAGTTGATGGTCTAAGCGATCGAGTTGATGGTCTAAGCGATCAATTTGATGGTCTAAATAATCGAGTTGATGGTCTAAGCGATCAATTTGATGGTCTAAATAATCGAGTTGATGGTCTAAGTGATCGCGTTGATGGCATCAGTGGCCAGGTTAACAGTCTCAGTAGCCGGATTGATAGTCTCAGCGGCCAGGTGAGTGAAGTCAAAGGAATCCTGATCACCCACGACCGGCGGATCGGTACGCTGGAACATACCTAAGAAATATATGAGTGGTTTTCAGCTTGTCTCTCCCTTTCAACCGGCCGGAGATCAGCCCAAGGCGATTGATCAACTAACCGAAGGGGTCATCCAAGAAAAGAAATATCAGACCCTTCTGGGTGTCACTGGCTCCGGCAAGACTTTTACGATGGCGCACGTGATTGCCAAGGTAAACCGTCCGACACTAGTGATCTCTCCCAATAAAACGCTGGCGGCGCAGCTTTATTCGGAGTTTAAAGAATTTTTCCCGCATAACGCCGTCGAGTATTTCGTCAGCTACTACGATTATTACCAGCCGGAAGCTTATATCCCGACAACCGATGTTTATATCGAGAAAGATTCTTCGGTCAATGATGACCTGGACCGTCTGCGCTTGGCGGCGACGAGCGCGCTTCTGGCGCGGCGGGATGTGATTATTGTCGCCAGTGTCTCCTGCATCTATAACCTGGGATCGCCGCAGGAATACAAGGAACTGCTCCTTTTCTTGGAAACAGGGCAAGAAACACCTCGTAAAGAAATTCTCCGGCAATTAGTGACAAACCGCTACGACCGCAACGACACCGATTTCCACCGGGGGACTTTTCGTGTCCGGGGTGAAGTGGTCGAAATCTTCCCGGCGTATGAAGAAAAAGCGCTCCGCCTGCGGTTTGACGGAGACCGGATCTCTAAGATAGAGGAAATCCATCCGCTCACCGGCGATGTGCTGAACATTTTGGAGAAAACAGCCATCTATCCGGCGACTCATTTTGCCACCTCCCAGGATCGGGCTGAAGAAGCGTTAGTCCTTATCGAACAAGAATTGATCTCGCGTTTAAAAGATCTGAACTCGCAGGGGAAATTACTGGAAGCGCAGCGCCTGGAACAACGGACTCGTTACGATATGGAAATGTTGAAAGAGGTTGGTTATTGCCATGGGGTGGAGAATTATTCGCTTCATTTAAGCGGGCGCCCGACAGGGTCGCGTCCGTACTGCCTGATAGATTATTTCCCGGATGATTTTCTTCTGATCATTGACGAGTCTCATGTTACGGTTCCACAGATCGGCGGAATGTACCACGGCGACCGGTCTCGCAAAGAGACGCTGGTGGGGTATGGATTCCGTCTTCCCTCCGCTTTAGATAATCGTCCGCTCAAGTTTGAAGAGTTTGAATCGCTGATGAAACAAATCGTTTTCATTTCGGCGACGCCGGGGCCGTATGAATTGGAAAAATCCAAAGGGGAAATCGTCGAGCAGATTATCCGCCCGACCGGTTTAGTGGATCCTGAAATCCAAGTCCGGCCGATTGAGGGGCAGATTGATGATCTGATTAAGGAAATCCGCCAGCGCGCCGCCAGGAAAGAGAGAATCCTCGTGACAACGCTGACCAAACGAATGTCCGAAGATTTGTGCCGCTACCTGCAGGATTTGAGATTGCGGGTAAAGTACCTTCATTCTGAAATTGATGCGATCGAGCGGGTGCAGATTTTGCGGGATTTACGGCTGGGAAAATTTGACTGTCTGGTAGGGATCAATTTGTTAAGAGAGGGATTGGATCTCCCGGAAGTTTCTCTGGTGGCGGTGCTGGACGCGGATAAAGAGGGGTTTTTACGCTCTCAGACTTCATTGATTCAGACTTCAGGGCGAGCCGCGAGAAATCTGAATGGTTTGGTTATTTTTTACGCGGATCAGGTGACCGGTTCGATGCGTCGGGCGATGGGTGAGTCGAACCGCCGGCGGAAGATTCAATTGGAGTATAATAAGGCGCATGGTATCACGCCGCGCGGAATTGAAAAAGCGATCCGCGAGGGACTGGTGGCAGAGAAGAAAGCGGAGGAAGTAGTTGTCTCCGCCGCCAGAGAATCTATTGAAGAATATGAGGTTCGCACGGTCATCAGTGATCTCCAGCGGGAAATGGAACTGGCGGCGCGGAATTTACAATTTGAGAAGGCGGCGTATTATAGGGATCAGATTCGGAAATTGGAAGGGGACAGTCCCCGAATGGGGACTGTCCCCAAAAGAAAGAAAAAATGACCGAAGACCAATTATTAGATCTATTGCGTCAGAACCAATCCGGTTTCATTTCCGGCGGCGAAATGAGCCATAAATTGGGGATTTCGCGCACGGCGATCTGGAAACATATCGAACACCTGCGCAAACTCGGTTATGAAATTGAAGCTCAACCCCATCAGGGTTACCGTCTTGTTTCCATCCCTGACCGGCTGATTCCTGAAGAGATTCGGTTTGGATTAAATACACGATGGATGGGACAAAAAATTGTCTCTTACGAAGAGACTGCTTCAACCAATGACGTAGCGGCTAAATTGGCGGTACAAGGGATGCCGGAAGGGACGGTTGTTTTTGCTGAATCCCAATCAAAGGGAAGGGGACGTCTGGGACGCGCGTGGGTTTCTCCGAAAGGGAAGAGTATCCTGATGTCAGTGATTTTTCGCCCCAAACTTCTTCCCAATCAGGCTTCGCAAATAACCCTGATGAGCGCTGTAGCGGCGGCCAAGGCCGTTGAAAAAGAGACCGGCATCACCTCTCAAATCAAATGGCCCAATGATATTCTCATTGAAGGGAAAAAGATTGCCGGAATTCTGACGGAGATGCAGGCGGAGACGGACCAAATCCGGTATTTAATCGTTGGCATCGGAATGAATGTGAACGTTCCCAAAGAAGCATTGCCGGAAAACGCGACTTCGATCCATATAGAGACAGGAGACATGGGACAGGGGACAGGGGACAGGATCCGATTGGCGCAGGAGCTGCTTCGGCAACTTGAGAGGGGATACGATCTGCTCCACGATGGCCAATGGGAGACAGTTTGCCAAGAATGGCAGGAACGATCTATTTTGACCGGCAAGCAGGTGAATGTCCGTTGTATGGAACGGCAGATCGAAGGGACCGTGACGGGACTGGATCCTGATGGATCGCTCTTGATCCGTCTGGATCATGGGTTGACGGAGCGAGTCATGGCGGGGGATGTGGTGGCGGTCCGCTAAAACGGAAAGTGGAGAGTGGAAAGTGGATAGTGGGAAAAACAGAAAATTGATCCTGGCGGTAGATGTGGGAAACACAACGGTTGCTGTTGGAATTTTTAGCAAAAAAGGGAGGATTTTATCTCAAACAAGGTTTCTTACTCATTCTTTTCATGCCACAACGGAATGGAAGAAAACCTTTAATCAATGGTTAAAAAATAGGAAAGTGGATATCAATACCATTGAGACGGCGATTCTTTGTAGTGTCGTTCCTATTTCCACTTTCCACTTTCCAAGAATTCTAGTCGTCGGCCGCGACATCAAAGTTCCAATAGTCAATCGCTACAAAAATCCAAAGCAAGTCGGCCAAGACCGTCTCGTGAATGCCTATAGCGGTTATGTTCAGTACGGCTCGCCGCTTATTATTGTTGATTTCGGAACGGCAGTCACTTTTGACGTCGTCTCGAAAAAGGGAGAATACCTGGGGGGACTCATTACGCCAGGACTGGAGATGGCTTGTCAGGCGTTGAGCGAAAAGACAGCCCTTCTCCCAAAAGTTAAAGTGAAAACGCCAAAGAAAATCATCGGTAAGACAACCGAGGAGAGTATTCAAAGCGGACTCTTTTACGGCTGGGGAGCGTTGACGGATGGAGTTGTCGCGCATCTCCAAAAAGAGATAGGTCCGGCTAAAGTTATTCTGACCGGCGGACAGAGCCAAACAATCAGCCCTTTTATCGGAGCCACTCATATTGTTTGTCCAGATCTTACCCTGCAGGGACTAAAAAATCTCTTGACAAACCTTGGCCTGGATTTATAATAAAGGTAAATTGAGATTTAGCACTCAGTTAATAAGAGTGCTAACAAGACTGCAAGGTTACTTCGATTAAGTAAACCTGTAAATCTCTAACATACTGAAAAATAAATAGTAATGAAAGGAGGATAAACATGGCCATTCAGCCATTAGGGGATCGAATTCTCATCAAGGCGCTCGAGGCCGAGACGAAGACTAAAGGAGGGTTAGTCCTTCCGGATACAGCGAAAGAAAAACCGCAAGAAGGAGAAGTGATCGCGGTAGGGCAGGGGAAACTCCTGGAGGATGGAACGATTAAACCTTTGGAAGTGAAAAAAGGGGACAAGGTCCTGTACGGCAAATATGCCGGCACCGAGATCAAACTGAAGGAAAAAAACGAACCGTATTTGATTCTACGAGAAGATGAAATATTGGCAATTTTAAGGTAAAACTAAAAGGAGGAAAGTGAAATGGCGAAGCAAATTATTTATTCAGATGAGGCCCGCAGGGCTATTCTGCAAGGGGTGGACAAGCTGGCGAACGCCGTCAAGGTGACGCTGGGACCCAAAGGAAGAAATGTGGTATTGGACAAAAAATTCGGATCACCGACCATTACCAAAGACGGTGTGACGGTCGCCAAAGAGATTGAATTAACGGACCCATTTGAAAACATGGGAGCCGAGATGGTCAAGGAAGTCGCTTCCAAGACC
>JACOVV010000034.1 GCA_016177145.1 Candidatus Omnitrophota bacterium
GCGTTTTGGCTAACTCGTTGGCGGCAAGAACAAGGTCTTTCAACGTGGACGCGTTCGATTCATTCACATCGCTGATCCGCGCGATGTGAGTTTTCGGAGCTAACACAACATGGATCGGCGCCTGTGGATTAATATCCTGAAACGCAACCACCTGGGTGTTTTCCCACACGATTTTAGCCGGAATCTGATGTTGGGTAATTTGGCAAAAAACACAGTCGGCAGACATAGAGGAATTGTAACATGGATCAGGTTTTAGCGCAAGATGAGGCGTGTCTTTGAATCCATCGGTAAAGGTCTTCAAAAACACGTTCCTTGTCAAGATCATTGAAGACCTCATGCAGATTGCCGGGATAGGTATAAAGCGTTTTATCTTTGAATACGATCGTTTGAAATGCGTGTTGAACAGCCCTGGGATCAACAATATGATCATTCTCTCCCTGCAGAAAAAGAACCGGTAAACGAAGGAGGGGAATATTTCTTTGAACCTCTGCCATTGTTTTGACGGTCTCCGTGTAAAAACGGGCGGTAACTTCATGATGAACAAGGGGATCTGAAAGATAACCTTCAACCACCGCCGGATCGCGGGAAAGAAGATGGGGATGGACTTCATTCTGAAAGTGGACCGAGGGAAGAAACGCGGAAAGCAGAGACGCCAAGAATTTCTTATATCCCGGGACTTGCAGTTTTACCCCAAGGGCTGGACCTGAGACGATGACACCGTTTAAAGATTCGGCCTTTTCAAGACAGTAAGCCAATGCGATGAGTCCGCCTAAACTGTGGCCTGTCAGGAAAAACTGGCATGGCTGGGGATGAAGCGCTTTACAGAGCTGGATAAACTGGCGCAAATCCTGCAGATAATCACGGAAAGATCGAATGTGGCCTCGTCTTCCTTCAGAGCGGCCGTGGCCTCTCAGATCGAAGGCGGCAGCTCCCATCTGGCGGCCAGCCATGGCATCCATTACCTGCCGGTATCGGTGTGAATGCTCTCCCAGTCCGTGCACGACGATCAAAACCACCTTGGGAGACAATCCCGCGTCGGGGACGCAGTGCTGATAATACAAACGCAAGCCGTCAATCGTGTAGAAATAATCTTCGCTGCATTTCATATTAATATGGATTATCGGTATACAATTTCTCCAACAGGTCTCGATATTTTTCCGTAACAATTTTTCTTCGAATCTTCAACGTGGGCGTCAATTCCCCTGCTTCTTGAGAGAGAGGTTTGTCTAATAAAACAAAATACTTGATTTGCTCATAGGGAGCCAACTCTGTAGACTTTAGATCAATTCTTTGGCGAATTAACTGTTGAATCGCACTATTTTGAAGCAATTCAACTGTTGATGTCCAAGAGATGCTCTGTTCTTTCGCGTAAGATTCTAATTTAGAAAGATTCGGTATCAATAGAGCCGTGAGATATTTTTTGCGGTCTCCATAAAGCATCGCGTCCAAGATATATTCGTCTTGCTTGAGGAGATTCTCTATTTTTTGCGGAGCGACGTTTTTGCCTCCGGAGGTGATGATTAAATCTTTTTTTCGATCGGTGATCTTTAAGAAACCATCAGAATCAATTTCGCCGATATCGCCGGTATGAAACCAGCCATCGTCTGCCAGAACTTCCTTGGTAGGTGTCTCCATTTTATAGTAGCCCTTCATCACATGGGGGCCTCGAGTCAGAATTTCACCGTCCGGCGCGATTTTAACTTCAACGCCGGGCACAGGCAGTCCGACGGTTCCAAACCGGAATCGGTCGAGACGGTTACAAGAGATCACCGGTGAAGTCTCGGTTAAGCCGTAACCCTCTATGATCAGGATACCCACACCGTGAAAGAATTCCGCGATTTCTTTTGCCAGCGGGGCGCTGCCCGAGACGAAGAAACGGAGACGGCCGCCGAGTTTGGATCGTAGTTTGCGGAAGACGAGAAGATCGGCGATTGTGCGGGATAATGTAGGGGCGGGTTTTAAACCCGCCCCTACGCTGCGATCGGACAGACACGACGGGATGTCTTGTGGTTGCCATTTTTGTAGGGGCGGGGCCCTTCGACTTTGCTCAGGGCGGGTAACCCCGCCCCTACGCGCCAATTCAAACGCCCATTCCGCTATCTTCCTTTTCAGTCCTGTGCTCTGCTGTACCGATTCCATGACTCGTCCATACAATTTCTCAAAAAACCTCGGAACCCCGCACATCACCGTCGGTTGGACTTCCATCATGTTTTGCGGAACGGTGTCTATATTTTCCGCGTAGGCAATCACGGCCCCTTGATGAATCATTAAATAATAACCGGCCAGCCGTTCAAAAACGTGTGCTAAAGGAAGGAAAGAAAGATAAACATCTCGATCGTTGATCGGGATTACCTGCGCGCAAGCCTGGCAATTTGAAAGAAAATTACCATGGGTCAGCATAACGCCTTTGGGTTCCCCGGTGGTGCCGGAGGTGTAAATTAACGTTGCCAGGGAATCTAATATCAACGTAGGGGCGGGTTTTAAACCCGCCCCTACAC
>JACOVV010000035.1 GCA_016177145.1 Candidatus Omnitrophota bacterium
GGGGCACATTGCAATGTGCCTCTACCATTTCCGATTTTTTTAACAATTGGATCAATTCTTTAATCTTACCAATCGCCAGTTGGTAGGCCCGGGCCGCCGGGATCCCTTCAATAAAAGCGTTGGCGACCACGCGGATCTTATGTTGAGCGTGATCGAAGACAACCATCTGGTCCGCCAGCATCAAGTAAGTTTCCGGCAAACCCCATGGATCGGGGTTCTTATCCGGAATCCTCTCGCAGAAACGGACTAAATCATAAGCCAGATAGCCGACGAGTCCTCCCTGAAAGCGAGGCAGGTCGGCCGAAGGGATGAACCGGTATCCCTTCAACAGTTTTTCGATTTCATAGAACGGGTCATTCATCTGTCCGCCGACGATTTTTTTCCCCTGGATTTTCTCGAAATGGCGGCCGCGGCTTTTCCAGACATAACGGGGCCGAATCCCGACGAAAGAATACCGCGCGATCTTCTCCTCCCCTTCAACCGATTCCAGGAGAAACGCGTATGGTTCGTTTTTGGAGATCTTCAGGAACGCGGAGACGGGAGTTTCCGTGTCGGCAAGGAATTCTTCGTAGACGGGAATGACGTTCCCTTGGGCGGCTAATTTCAGAAATTCAGGTTTATTCGGATGCATTTATTTTTTGTAGGGGCGCCCCTTGTGGGCGCCCTTCCGTAGGGGCACATTGCAATGTGCCCCTACACGTTGTATCAGGGCGGGCACAAGGCCCGCCCCTACGTCAACGTTTATTGCAATTAATTCCATGTAGGGGCGGGTTTTAAACCCGCCCCTACGTCATTGTTATAATCCCCCGTGATTGTCTGACGTAGGGGCGCAATTTATTGCGCCCTATCCTTGCAGGGCGTGATAAATCACGCCCCTACAATGCATCGTCTCATTCCCACTCCACCCTCACCGGATCGCCTACTTTTGCTTGCAGTTCCTTCTGGGCGCTTCCCTGATTGACAGCGATCTCCAGCAAATCGGCGCTCGCAACAACAGCGACCCATTCTCCAGGAGAGGCGTCTCCGTAACTACGGACAATCCGGTGTAATTTTTTATACGCGATCCCAACGCGGCACTGCCGGCTCCTTGGAATCATCTGCGAGGGGATGTTGGTAATCAAATTCCCAAAGTGATCAATATAGAAAACCTCCCCCTCGATTGTTTTCTCTCCTTTTGTGGCTGGTTTGGTAGCGAGCAATCGTAGGGGCGAACGGCCGTTCGCCCCTACGTTGATCGGTTTCCCGAATTTCCTGGGATGGGGATCTCGATAGAGATGCGCCGCGACCGGAGACATGATATCCCTTCCGTGGAAAGTGGCACTGACTGGAGAGAGCCAGTATTTGGCATTGGCCACTTCAATTACCTGCTTTAATTTCTCCCGCTCCAGCACCAACGTCAAAAGGCCGTTATCCGGATTGACAAAATACCAATCGCCTAATTGCGCGATGACGATCCGGCGATCGGTTCCGACGCCGGGATCCACGACCGACAAAAAGATCGTCCCTTTTGGAAAAAACCGATACGAGACTCCCAACAGATACGCGCCGGAACGGATATCCTGAGGCGGCACCTCATGGCAAAGATCAATGACCGGCGCCTGTGGAGCGATGGAATGAATCACCCCTTTAATCACCCCGACATACTGGTCTTTGTGGCCGAAATCGGTTAATAGGACAACGGGTGGTTTTCTCGTCATTGATTATCTTTCTGTAGGGGCGGACCCCCGTATCCGCCCTCTTTAGGGCACACACAGGGGTGTGCCCCTACATTTTTCTCCCTCTTAATCCTTCCCCCGCCAGATTAAACGCCAGCACCGTCACTAAAATCGCCACCCCAGGAAATACCGTCATCCACCAGGCGGCTCCAAGCGTCGCTTTTCCTTCTAAGAGCATATTCCCCCAGCTCGGTGTCGGCGGCTGGACGCCAATCCCCAGGAAACTTAAACCCGACTCCACTAAAATCGCCCCTGCCACTCCAAGAATAGCGCTCACCCAGACCGGCCCCATCGCGTTGGGAATTAAATGCTTTGTCACTATCCAAAGATCGCTGGCGCCGAGGGCGCGGGCGGCCTGAATAAAATCTCGTTCTTTAAGACTCAAAATCTCAGCGCGCACCAAGCGGGCGACTCCCATCCAGCTCGTTAATCCAATGATAATCATAATATTGAGCAGACTCGGTTCCAGAAGCGTAATCACGGCCAGGATCAAAAAGAAAGTCGGGAAACAAAGCATGATGTCATTGAACCGCATCAGAGACGCATCCACCCAGCCGCCGTAGTAACCGGCCACGGCGCCAAGGACCAACCCGAGAAGAGTGGAAATGCCGACCGCCACAAGGCCGACCAGAAGAGAAACGCGAATTCCGTAAACCATTCGTGACCAAACGTCCCGCCCCAACTGATCGGTCCCCAGCCAATGCTCTCCCGACGGCGGCAGTAACGCCTGAGTGATTTGAATATCGTTGGGCTCATACCGGCTGACCCACGGGGCGAAGAAAGCCATGAGGATCAGTACGACAATAATCACCGTGCCAATTTTTAGACCATTCACGAAAGTATCTCCGCCAAACGAACCAGATTTTGATCCAGCTTGGGCGCTTTTTTCCAGGCGATATCCAAGGATGAGAGTATCAATTTCCCATTCACCCGCCCGATGACTTTGTTTCTCGCTCCTTTGAGCAGGGCCTCTACCGCTCCCACCCCCAGCTGAGAGGCCAGAATCCGGTCAAACGCCGTTGGAGAGCCGCCTCTCTGCTGGTGTCCTAAAATGGAAACTCGAATCTGATAATTTGTCTTCCTTTGAATTTTTTTAGCGATCTCAAACGCGCCGCCGGCTTCATCCCCTTCGGCGACCACGATAATCGTGGAACGTTTCCCCTTTTTTCTCCCTTCTTCCAATTTTTTACAGAGTTTTGGGATGTTGGTAGGCGTCTCTGGAATTAAGACTTCCTCCGCTCCTCCGGCGACGCCCGCGGCCAGCGCGAGAAATCCCCGTGTTCTTCCCATGACTTCTACCAAAAATAGTTGTTCATGGCTGGTGGCGGTGTCGCGGATCTTGTCGATCGCCTCCACCGCCGTATTGACCGCCGTGTCAAAACCGATCGAGTAATCGCTCCCGCCAATGTCGTTATCAATGGATTTGGGGACTCCTATGATAGCAGTGTCTGTTTCTTTCGATAACTCCCACGCGCCTCGAAGAGAACCGTTGCCTCCAATGACGATTAAGCCATCAATGCGGTGTCGTTTCAACGTGTGAACCGCTTTCTTCCTGCCGCTCGGGCGATGAAATTCTTCACTTCTGGCTGATAGCAAAAATGTCCCGCCCCGGTTGATGATCCCGCTGGTGGATTTGTAATCCAGCGGAATGATTTTTCCATCCATTAATCCTTTAAATCCGCGCCGGATTCCTAAAACTTCCCTGTTTGCCAGAAGAGCCCGGCGAATGACCGCCCTCAGGCAAGCATTCAGCCCCGGACAATCCCCGCCGCTGGTTAAAACCGCTAGACGTTTCATGTTACTATCCTTTCTCCCCCACCCGAATCCTGGGATCTACCCATGCGTAACCCAAGTCCGCCAGTAAATTCCCCAGTAATGTCAACACCGCTCCAATCGTCAAAATTCCCATCACCACCGGGTAATCCCGCGCCATGACACCATCGTAGAAGAGACGGCCCAAGCCGGGAATCGCGAAGATAGACTCAAAGATCACGCTCCCACCCAATAACCCCGGCACCGACAACCCCAGGATCGTGACGATCGGCAGAAGAGCGTTTCTAAGGGCGTGTTTGTAAAGGACCTGCCGCTCGCTTAATCCTTTTGCGCGGGCGGTCCGGATAAAATCCTGCCGCAGAATCTCCGACATGCTGGTTTTCATGTATCGGGAAATTCCGGCGAGTCCCCCAAAAGCGGAGATAAAAACCGGCAGGGTCAAATGACGCGAGACGTCAATGACCTTTTCCCAAAAATTCATCCGCTCAAAATCCAAGGAGACAATCCCTGAGAGCGGCAACCAGCCAAGCTGGATTCCCAACCATTGCATCAAAAGAAGCGCCAGCCAAAAAGTCGGCGTCGCGAATCCCACGAAAACAAACAGGGTGATCCAGTGGTCCCAAAAACTCCCTTGCCGGACGGCGCCAAAAACTCCTAATGGAACCGCCACGACGAAAACAAGCGCCATCGCTAATAAGTTAATCATCAGTGTCACTGGAATTCGTTCCGCGATTTTGTCCCAGACGGAGCGGTCATCGACAAAAGAACGACCAAAATCCAATTTTCCCATCCGGGAAAGCCACTGGAGGTACTGCGCGGGAAGCGGCTGGTCAAGGCCGTAAATCTTCGCCAACCGGTCACGGGCCTGGAGTGAAATTTTCGGGTTTAAATCGGTCAAAACATCCGTCGGCCTGCCGGGAGCGAGATGAATGACAAAAAAGGTAATCAGCGTGATGCCAATCAGAAGCGGAATTAAACTGAGTAAACGACGCGCAAGATACTGGACCAACTTCTTTTCCCCCCTAGTTTTCCTGGAGCGCCTTCACAAATTCCGGCCCCCACCTGGCCACGGAGTATTTTTCCTCAACGGTCTTCCTTCCGGCCGCGGCAATTCTCTGACGTAACGACGGATCCGCGATCAACAATGAAAGTTTCTTGATCCACTCCTCCCCGCTGGCAGCCAGAAAGCCATTTTCTCCGTCTTTGATAATCTCGGTATTGACTCCGACCGGCGAAGAGACCGTCGGGATGCCAAGGGCCATGTACATCAGGAGTTTAAACCCGCATTTCCCGCGGCTCCACTCGTCATCGGGAAGCGGCATGATTCCGATGTCAAAGCCGCGCAATTGCGCTAACTCCGATTCCAGACTCCAATCCAAAGCTTCTAGCGGAACTCCGGGAATGTTGGCAACCCGAGTCCCAAAAATTTTGACGCGAACGGAAGGATGCCGACGGGTCAATATTTTTAATTCTTCTTTTACCAAATAGAAGTGCGGCAGTGTCGTCCAGCTTCCCGCCCATCCAATGCAGATCTCTTCCCGGTTTCGGCTATTCTCTTTTTCTTTGAGGAAGTACCCAGTGTCAATCGGTGTGGGGATCATACTGACGTTAGGATTGTATTGACGGGCGTACTTGGCCAAATGCTGGTTTCCGGCAATGACACGACGGCTCCATCGAGCGAAATCCCCCGTTTTGGAAGGGAATTTCAGACAAGCGACCATCCGATTGACCTGGTTCATGTTTTTCAGGTAAATCGCGTCATCAAAATCGAAGATAACTTTCTTTCCGAAGAACCTCCACAAAAATGGAGTCACCGCGGGTCCTAAAGGAGTGACTTCCCGCAGAACACAGATGACATCATAACGGAGCGACTCCCAGAAATGAAAGAAACGCTTCAGGTATCCCCAGAAAGTGTAGAAACATTTCTGCCAAAAATAACCCCTTTTGTAGAGAATGCCGTAAAACCGGCCTGATGAGAAAGAACGAACGACGTATTGAATCCCTTCTTTTTTCAAATAGGGAAGATAGCATTCCAGCCGAAACCGCACATTCGGTCCTTTACCGAGAGGATAGGGTGTCAAGAAAATGATCTTCATCGAGTATAGCGCTGCTCATTCTGTGGAACGTACCAGTGAATAAAATGATAACCTATGCCTATCGGCGTCGCTTCCACCCCGCGGAACCGGCGGTGGACTACCGGTAAACTGTCGGGCGCATAGAGAAAAACAGCCGGCGCGTCATGGGCAATCAGATGGTGGATCCGATGGTAGATCCTCCGGCGCTCCTCCTGGTTGAAGTTTCTCCGCCCCTGAAGCAATAACTCATCCACTTCCGTATTGGCATAATCCAAAAAATTAAACTCGCCTTCTTTTGTCTTGGAAGAATGCCAAATGTCATACAGATCCGGGTCACGGGAAAGAGACCACCCTAATAAGACCGCCTCAAAACGGCGTTTGTCAATGAATTCACTGATGAACGAACTCCATTCAATCACCTGAATTTTCATGGAGACGCCGATCTGAGCCAGCCGTTTTTGGATGATCTCAGCCGCCATCCGGCGCTGATCGTTTCCTTGATTGGTGATCACCGTGAATTCAAATTTTCTCCCCTCTTTGTCCAACCAGCCGTCCTGATCGTGATCACTCCATCCCGCTTCTTCCAGCCGCTGTTTCGCTAAAACAGGATCGTAAAGAACCGGCGGGACCGCGGAATCATACGCCCAGGAATCGGGCAGGAAAGGACCTGTCAGTTCTCTTCCGAGTCCCAGCAGGACTCCGTTAATAATCTCCCGGCGGTCAATGGCGGCCGTGATCGCCTTACGCACCCTGACGTCTGAGAACAGCGGGTCCTTGAGATTAAATCCCAGATAGGTGTAACCGAAACTGGGGTATTGGAATTTCTGGTATTGTTTCCTGAAAGAATCCGTCTCCGTCTGTCTGTGGAACTGCAACGGGCTCAGTCCCATTGAATCAATCCCCAGTCCCTGGAGTTCCAAAAACATCGTGGCCTGATCAGGGATAATCCGATACAGATAACGCTGAATATACGGTCTCCCTTCAAAATAATCCGCGTTCGCCTGTAATTCAAGTAACTCCCCCGTCTTCCAGCGAAGGAACCGATAAGGCCCTGTTCCGACAGGATTCCTGGAAAACTCAGCCGCATTGAGATCTTTTCCCTCCAGCAGATGGCGGGGAAGAATTCCCATTCCCCAGCTGGCAAGCCCCGGCACAAAGGGTTCTTTATATTTTACCTGAACCGTAAAATCGTCAATCACCGAGAAAAATTCAACCCGCTCGAAATCCCCGCTATACGGAGTCTTTACCTGCGGGTTCATCAACTGTTGGTAAGTAAACTCGACATCCCGCGCCGTTAATGGAACACCGTCGTGCCATCGAACATCTTTCCTAAGATGAAAGGTGATTGTTAACTGGTCTTCTGAGATCTCCCAGCTCTCGGCGAGTTCTCCTTCGAGTTCCAATCGGGGATTGTACCGGACCAATCCGTTGAACAGGAGTCCGCAAACTTCACCCGAGGCGCTGTCAGAAGCCAGAATGGGGATCAGGGTGCGCGCATCGCCGATGGACCCGGTGACAAAAGCATCCCCCGGCGCTGGGACGTCTGCCGAGTGAACCGCCGAAGAAGGAGCTTGCGAGGAACAGCCAGCCGCCCAAATAACCAACACCAGATAAGATAACGGTATTATTCCCACGTTTGGCAGTTGTTTGCCGCGTTAGAAAGAATTTTACGGCTCTCCACGAGCTTCTCCGGACCAGGTCCTTGTTGAATAAATTCTTCAATTGATTCGACAATGTACTCTAAATGAATCTTCTTAAGTCCCGGATAAACCCCGAACCAAAGGGTCTGGCGCATGATGCGGTCTGTGTTTGTCAACGATTCCGCAATTCTAAAGTTCTTCCCAAGGTAAGCGGGTTGACACGTCGCGTTTCCGGCAAAGAGCTGTCTTGTTTCGATCTTGCGCTCCTCCAGGAAACAGACGAGATCATTTTTCGCGAATGGGGCTTGTTCGGAGATAGTTAACAAGAATCCGAAAGGGTTCGGTCTGATTCCCGCCGCAAATCGCGCGAAAGAGAAAAAATCCTTGTAACGGCTCAGGTTTTTAAGGAAGAAATCGAAGTTCGCGCGGCGCGCTAGAACGAACCGCGGCAGTTTTTTTAACTGAGCCACTCCAATCGCCGCCTGCGGCTCTGTCAGTTTTAAGTTGTAACCGATGTGGGAGTAAACATACTTATGATCATATCCAAAGGGAAGTTCGCCATACTGAGATCCGAAACGCTTACCGCAGGTATTACTCTTGCCCGTGTCACACCAACAGTCCCTTCCCCAATCCCGGAAGGAACGGATGATTTTCCATAAAGAGCGGTCTTTCATGACGACCGCGCCCCCCTCTCCCATGGTGATATGGTGGGGAGGATAAAAACTAAAAGTCGCTAAATCTCCAAAAGTTCCTGCTTTTTCCCCTTGATATTCCGCTCCCAGAGCGTCACAGGTATCCTCGATTAACCACAGGCCGCGCTTACGCGCCAGTCCCGCGATTTCTTTGGCGGGGAAAGGAAACCCCAGCGTGTGCGCCAAAATCAACCCTTTTGTTTTTGGGGAAATAGCCCGTTCCACCCGTTCAACGGTGGTGTTATACGTTAACGGATCCACGTCGATAAAAACAGGAATGAGTTGATTCTGGAAGATCGGATTAATGGTGGTCGGGAATCCCGCGGCGGTCGTGATGATTTCATCACCAGGTTTTACGGCGCGGTCTTTCAACAGAGGGGACGTCAACGCCGACACGGCGAGCAAATTAGCGGAAGACCCTGAATTAGTCAAGCAGACCGACTGCGACGCGCCCAGATAGAGCGAGAATTCTTTCTCGAACTCCTTGACGAACCGCCCCTCGGTCAGCCAGAATTCCAGAGAAGCGACTACCGCTTGATAGATTTCCTGCTCGTCAAATATCCTGCCGGCATAAGGAATTTTCGTCTCCCCAGGAATAAACTCTCCGTTCTCCTTATGCGCCTTCTCATAATAACGTTTGGTTAACTTCTCAATTTCCCTGAGGATGGATTCTTTGTTCCGCATAAAATTCTTCCAAGCTTTCCTGGAGAGCGGGGCCGTTAGCGATTCCCTCAATGGATGATGGAATAAGCCCCCCCTTCAATGGTCTTTTGGCCTTTTGCCCAAGCTCAGCCGTCGCTGCCGGCTCAATCCATTTTGAGTCCCATCCAAACCGCCTGGCGATCGCAGCGGCAAAATCGGACCGGCTGATTAATGTACTGCCCGCCACGTGAAATGTCCCTTTCCGGCCGGTCTGGACGAGACCCTTGACGACCCTGGCGATGTGCCCCGCGTAAGTCGGACTGGAGACTTGATCTCCGGGAACTCTGAGCGTCTTATTCTGTGTGAGGTAGCGGCGCACGGTGTAAAAAAAGTTCTTCTCGGCCGGTTCCCGCCCGTAAACTCCTGCGATCCGGACGATCAAATGATTAGCCGTTTCCCTGCGAATTAATTCTTCCGCCATCCATTTCGACGTCCCATAAACGCTGAGCGGGTTGGGTTGCGCCGATTCCTGGTAAGGTCCCTGCTTGCCGTCGAAAATATACTCCGTTGAAAAAAAAACGAAGCGAAAAGGTTTTTTTGTTTCTTTCAGAAACCGTATCGTGTTCTCAACCGATTCTACGTTGGCTTTAAAACAGAGCCCCTTTTCTTCCTCACAGCGATCCACATGGGTCATGGCGGCCGCGAAAATGACGACATCCGGGCAGTGCTCGGCGATGAACCTCCGCAGCTGCCCGCGATCGGTAATATCCAGCGGATAAAAACCTTCTCTCACGCCGGAATGAATGGTTAAGATCGGCTTTTCATTCCCGCCGGCGCCGGTAAATTCTTTCGCAAGATAACCTCCTACCAAGCCGCCGCTCCCGATAATAGCGACTTTTTTATCCATTAGCGGTGTTTCACGTCCCAATCGTACGGAATATCGCTGTTGAGGGGATCTATTCTTTCTATTTCTGCGGGATCGTGCGGGTGAGTGGCGCAATTGGCGACAATGGCTTGAGTAACGCCTAATCCCTGGAAACCGTTCCAGACCAGCGGAGGGATCTTCACTAAACAGTAATTCTTCTCGCCAAGGTAAATCTCTTGAATGTTGCCGCGCGTTGGAGATTCTTCGCGGCCGTCGTATACCGCCAGTTTGATCATTCCCGACACAACGGCGTAGTGAAGCGTCATCTGCCGGTGCAGGTGCCATCCCTTCACGACGCCGGGATAAACGGTTGAAAAATAGATCTCGCCGAATTGTTCAAACAGGGGGTCGTCTCTGCGGAGCATGGTTAGAACGGCTCCACGGTCGTCGGGAATAATCTTGAGGGGTTGGACAACAACACCGTCAACGTGAGACGACTTTTTCTTTTTTGACGCTGGCTTTACTTTTACTGAAGAATTCCTCATACCACCCGATCGTTTCTCCAAGCGCCTCTTCCATCCCCCATCGCGGTTCCCAGGAGAGACGCTCCTTCGCCTTGCCGGCGTCCAAATACTGATCCCGAATCTCGGCCTGCGCCTGGTTCAAAACCCGCTTCTTTAAATCGGCCGCCTTCATTAATTTCACGATCAAACTGATGACTTCGTTGACGGAATAACGGTGGTCGGCCCCAAAATTAAAAACCTCTCCATGGAGTCCCTCTTCGACCATTTTCTCGGCAAGTTGAAGATAGGCTTCCACGGCGTCTTTGACATAAAAATATTCCCTCAGGAATTTGCCGTCACTGCGAACCTGCAGTTCTTCTTTAAGGAGAGCGGCCTTGATGGTTCCCGGGATAATTCGGCTGAAATTCAAATCACCGGGGCCAAACAAATTAGCGCATCGGGTCACGCAGACGGGAAGCCGGTAGGTCTCGGCGTATGCTTGCGATATTAAATCAGCGCAGCTTTTTGACACATCGTAAATTCCCCGCGCTAGGAGCGGGAAATCTTCCTTGTAAGGAAGTTGATCGCTGGTCCCGTAGGCCTTGTCCGTGGAAGCGACAACAACGGCCTTGGCTTTGTGATACTGCCGGCACGACTCCAGGAGGTTCCAGGTCCCTTCGATATTGCTTTTGAAAGTCTCGATGGGCCCCGCCTGGGCGGTCGTCACGATCGTCTGCGCTCCCAAATGGAGAACAATGTCAATTTCGTATTCACAAAGAATTCTCTCCAACAGAAAGTAATCGTGGAGATCTCCCCGTACCGAAACGACCTTCCGGTTTAATCCTTCCAGTGCGAAAAGGGAATTCCCCACCTCGTCACGAATGAGGCAAACAACATTGGGACAATGCTTCGTCAGCGCGCTTACCAGATTAGAGCCGACAAATCCCGTGGCTCCCGTGATGAAAACTCTTTTATCTCGCCAGAAAGTTGGTTTCATATTTTTTCTTTTCCCATGCGGCCCACGGCCTTTTGCCTTCTTCCCACATTTTGTTCAGCGATTCCGCCTGTTTGAAGGTATCCATGCACTGCCAGAACCCGTCTTGAACGTACACAGCCAGCTCTTTCTGCCGGGTCAATTCCTTGAGCGGTTCCTCTTCCAGAACGGAGTCTTCTTTCAAGAACCGGAAGAACCGGCGATCGAAAACAAAAAATCCGCCGTTGATGAGCCCGTCCACCATCGGTTTTTCCTTGAAACTCTTCGCGATGCCGGCGGAATCGACCTCAACGGTACCAAAGGAAGTGGAAGGGTGCGCCGCCGTTAAAGTGGCGATTTTCTTTTTTTCCTTGTGGAACTCCAAGAGTTCTCTGATATTGATATCACTCAGTCCGTCTCCGTAAGTCAGCATAAACAAATCGCTGTCAATCAAATGTTCGATCTTTTTGACCCTCCCCCCCGTGGGGGTTTCAAGGCCGGTATTGATAAAGCTGATTCTCCAGTCTTCCAACGCGGCGTTTTGATGATGGATTACCTTTTGCTGTTTCGAGCGAAGATCGAGCGTGAAATCATTCGACGTCTCTTCGAAGGTCAAAAAATAATTCTTGATCATCTCCCCCTTGTAGCCGAGGCAGAGGACAAACTCCATAAAACCGTAATAATCATAGGTTTTCATGATGTGCCATAAAATGGGCATATCTCCAATCTTAACAAGGGCTTTCGGTATTGTATCCACCTCATTCCTGAGCCGGGTCCCTCTCCCTCCGCACAGAATGACGACCTTCACCGGGGGAGACGCTAACACCTAGTGCGCCGTGTCCACTCGCGCGCGGTCGAGCCGGCGTGACCACGGAGCGAGGTCGAACGTCTTCGCCGCGACGAGGGACGTGACGACGACCGCGGCGGTCAGCGTGACCGCGAGGACGACGCCCTCCAGCAGGACGGAGCACACC
>JACOVV010000051.1 GCA_016177145.1 Candidatus Omnitrophota bacterium
GGTTCAGGAGTGCATTTCTGTGTTTGTCTTCTTGAAAATCTTCAGCAGGATTATCCAATCTTGGATTATTTCTGAGGCGTTCGAGCGTCTGTGTGTCTATCCGCATTTTCTCACCTTGGGCCAATTTAATAGCGAGAGGAAAATCGAAAACAAGACCGCTGTCAATGATCAGATCGTTCTCCCCTCTGAGATGGAAAGAAACGTGACTGCGAACCGCAACGTTGTCGCCGATTCGAACGTTGGTTTGCGAGTCATATTCGTCCTCCACACGCAGAATGAATTGGCCGTTTCTCTCTCCCCGTTCCAACCGGAAATTTCTCCCGATAAGGGTCTGCGTGCCGCTTAAATAGATTTGAGTATTGGCGCCGACAAAACCGTTTTCACCCAGTCGCGCATTGAGAGATTGTCTGCTCGCCAGGAAAAACGCGGGGCTCAATTCTACGATCGCCTCCTGGGAAACCTGCCACTCGCCTTGATCGGTTAAGAGCCGGCGGTCGTATTCACTGTAGAGATGCGCCGCCGATTGAGGAGACTCCGGCCCTGTCATCTCCTTAATCGGCGCGAAGTTCTCTTCACGAGAAACCAGCAAAACGGCCCCTTGAATGAGCCCCCGGATGAAACCATGGAACGCCATGATTTCAAATTTATTCGTGCTCACAGTCACCCATCGAAAAGTTTCAGGATCGAATCCCTCTACCGTTTTGTTTCTGGCAACAACTACCGGCAGCGGCTCCAATGGATTTCCCGAGTCTTGAAAAGAACTCAAACTCCAGATCAACTGATTAATACTCCCCAGTCGAAACCAGAGATGAGCGTGTCGCGTCAGTGTTTCTTTACTGCATTCTCTTCCAAGCCGTTGGTCGCGAAATTCTTCAGGCAATTCTTGAAGACTTGCCAAATGATGGGTCATCCACGCGCCTAATTCCTTTCCTTTCCTGCCGCTCTCTTGAGCCCTTCGCTCAAACTCTTCCAAGAGATCGAGAGTGTAAATCCCCCTGTCTGATCTAAAGACCACAAACGGAGTGCCATCAAGGGTGTAAACGTATTTAAGATAGGTGAGCTCCGCTGGGACCTGATTGTACTCAATCACCGCTAACTTCTCATCCTGCAAAATCACCATACCGACTCGTTCATTGGGATCATTTTTTTCAACCACGGTGAGACTCATGTGCTCTGCCCCTCTTCTCAGGTCCTTAGCCGATCGAATATGCGCGCCGAACGAAGCCGGTCCCGGCATAAAGGCGTTGTCCACGTTGAGCATGCTGACATATTTGACGCCGAAACGAGCCAGCCACTGCTGGGTCTCACGGTCTTGAAGCACCCAATCCCTGATATCGCCGTGGCCAAATCCACCGACGATGATTTTGTTTTTCTTTTCCAGGACAAACTCTCCCAGATTCGTCACCTGAGGCATGACTCGCTGACGGACAAACCGGACCCAATCCACGGGAACTTCTCCAAAATACTTCCCACCGACGATGTGACGGCTAAAAAACTCCACGGTCTCCTCATGAGTGACATCACTGGTCATGATCAGCCAGGGGACCGGTTTCCCGTATTTTTCCGATAGAGCGCGAATTTTTTGAGCAGTCATTTTCGCCAATGACCAACTCATGACCTGACTTGCCGGAAACAGGATCTTGGGATGTTCATATCCAAGACGAGAACCGGATCCCCCCGCCAATGTGGCATACGCAACATTTCCCTTCCGGAAAGCTTCCTCCCCGATCCTCTGAACCGCCAGGTTGTCTTGGGTCGGGCCTTGCGTTAAGTCATAAACTTCAGGAACTGAAAGTGTTTTTGATTGAACCTCGACCCTGGCCCCTTCTTCTCCCCGAGCGATGAAACGTTGATACAGTTCTTCAACCTCCTCAATATCAATCACCTCTAACTGTCGCAGAAATTCTTTTTTTTCTTCTGTTGTCAAATCGTCCCAGAAATGGAAGATTCCCCCTTTGCCGAAGACCATGAACTGAGCGATTCGTTCTTTATCTCCGCCTGAGGCCCTGGGATCACCCAGAATTGCTTGGACCCTCTCCTCACTTCCCCTCAATCGTTGAATGCTTAATTGGTATCCTGCTTCCCGTTTGCTTTCGCCGGCTATTTGAGCATACCGATCTTTATAGAATTCTATCAGCGTTTGAACGGATTCTGCCGGAAGGTCTTTAGAAATGGCGGAGCTGGGACGCAGTTGATCCCATGAATTGGCGATGAGGAAGGGTTGGTAAACTATCGCCTCAAAGATAATACAGATGCAAAAACTATAGAAAATGCTCTGGAGCATTCTCTGCTGATTGCCTCTCCGATGATACCGGCCTGGTTTTTTTCAACGTCTCAGGCAGAATCACACGAACCCCTTCCACATGGCTGCGGTTCATCGTTTCGACGACAGCTCTGACCATCTGGTCACGAATAGGGGTCACTTCCGTAGGGCTAAGTCCTCTTCCATAGATGGGGTCCTGTTCAGCTACCTGCAGTACCGCGTCAACGATGGGATAAAAGGCCGCGGGTCCCCATCGGCGGATCGTATGTCCGTTTTTTAAGGGATCCAGCGTGGAAAATGAATACTGAGTCCTCAGCAACCCCGCCCGCATCCTCTTGGATCTCTCCACCGCATCCATTTCAACCATGGTTCCCAGGAGAAACCGGAGCAGCAATCGTTCCTGGTGCATCGCCATTGAATTGTGGTGCAGTCCAATCACCGAGCGATTCCAGCCGGTATCGGCATGATTCAAGGTGACACTACGACTCAAGTACGCATAGTCGGTCAGAGACATCGGCCCCTCGAACTCGACCGTCCCGACCCTTCCTTCTAATTTAATCCGAAAACTAGCGGCGATGGAAGCATTCATGCCTTGCAGCGGATAAACGGCTTCTTCTGACCGGCTGAGTGTCTCCACCACCTCCTGCCACTGGGGCCGATCGCTCCATTGTTTCATTTCCGTCAATTGATTTGGACTCAATGTTCCTTTCTTTCGGATACGAATCACTTCTTGACGGCTGTCCACTTCGGCGCGCAGATAACTACTGACGACCTGGGCGGGAAATTGTTGTTTCAACTCTTCAACCAGCTCCGGAGAGCTGATTTTCTGTCGAGCCACCGTTGGAAATTCCCCCTGGTCGGTAATACTGTCTCCCATGACCAGAACAACATTATTGAGCGTCAGAGGATCCTGAAGCATTCCACTCAGGAAATTAATTTTGGAAACCCCGCCGAAAGCGACGTTGAAATACCCCGGGCCGGCGCGGATCGTAAATGGAATCTCCTGATGATCCTGGTCCACGAGTCTTGCCGCGGTCAAAGCAGTTTTACTCATTGAGCTTACTTCACTCCAAAACGCCGTATTATTGAGCAGCAGCGCCGCCAGCGGAGCCAGCCGGTGGTCCTTCCGGTTATTGTAGAGTTTATCCAAATGATCACCGGAGATAGAACCGAAAGTCCAGTCGCTCTCCTTGAAGTGAATCAAAGAAAAAGCGGCTAATAATTCCTCATCCGCCGTCAAGGGACTGGAATCTCTGCCGTCCAGCTTATTCTGAAGCGATGAAGATCCGTTTTCTGGATTCAATATTCGGTTCAATATATTTTTCCAATCACCGGGGGGTTGATTATTAAGCATCTGCCTCAATCCCCATGCCAATGATTCATGGGCGTTGTGAAATTCTTCTTCACTCATTGCCGTCATATCCGGCAAGGCCTTTGCCGGCAATTTCAATTGATCAATGAATTCTTTCAGGGAGCGCACCTGCTGCTCCCGCGTTTGCGGGTTATCATCCAGACCCAGCAAATCCTGGGGACGTCTCTCGCTGAAGAACCGCTTCAGGAAACTGTGAATAGCGACGTCCCAGACCGCCAGCCGATTGCTTTTATCTTCACTGCGGTCTCCCTGATAACGCAGCAACGACCGCAAAGAAACCCATTGGCCTCCTTCGTACCGTTGATTGTGCTCCAATTTCTTCGCTTTGAATTGGCTGTTGGCCGTATCCACGCTGACCACCGAAGAGCCGTCATTGGCCAGAATACGAATTCTCCGCAACGCGATCACCTGAGCAATTCTAGGTAATTCCATTTGTTGAATCACCGAGAGGACCGGAACAAAAACATGATTCCACGCCTCTAAGGCAGTGGACCCGGTTAAAATATCAATGATCGCTCCTCTGACGGCAAACTGGATTAATTGTCTTGCCTGGTCCGGTGTGATTGGTTCGTTGGGCCTGCCTAGCGCTGTTAACGGCGCCTGCTGTAAAGGCGTGCCGGGGTCTTCAATGGTGGCGTCTTTATCAATCAAGCATCGTATTTTGTGCGAAAAAACACGGAACCCCTTCTCTTGAACCGGTAAACCCGCGGCAGAGGTGCCGACTAAATCAATCACCTGGTTGATTAACGCAATGACCTCTGCCCGTATAAACCGCAGACTCTTCTCATCATTCGGTGATACGGTCTCCTGCTGTTGCAGCAACAACAGATCGATTGTTCGAACCAATCTTGATAACGACTCCAATTCTATCTGGATTTCCGACGGATCCAGTTCAGTGATGCCAATATTTTGAGTCCAGTTGAATGCGCGGAGAAAATCATTGGTGATTTGCTCCGTCGTCAACTGGGTATGCGCCGTGTTCGTTTCTCCTATCTGCCGCTGTAGCTCAGATTCAAGACTGGATAAGATTTCCCTCACACCTCCGCTCAACTCTCTTGAAGAGACTTCTCCTTTGTCTAACTCTCTTAACGCCTGCCGGGCGCGTTGGGAAGCGACAAACGCTTCCCGGATCAACCCAATCTGCCGGTATAACTGAGCCCATTCTATCCAGCCGCTGACTGCCTGCGCCCAATGATAGTGCTGGTCGAGATTCACAGGGAGTCTTGTTCGTAAAGGGGTCCCGCGGAAGCTGGTATCCTGCGTCAAGCTGTCCAGCAAGGCGCCCACGTTTTTATCATCACGATAGGAAACTCTCGCCGTCGTCTCCTGAAAGCGGACCGTTTCTTTCCCAAATTTTCTAGGCACCCACCCGGACAAGATCCTTGCCAGAACATGTTCCGTTTGCAGAACCATCCAGTCATCAGAACGACCTACGAGCTCTTCACGCCTTTGTTTAAGCGCATAAACCGGTTCCCATTCCTGGTCCATTTGAGTCCGCATTTTTCTCCGGCGCTCATCCAAATTGGTTTTCAGGTACTCTTCAACGCCTCCATAGGACATCAGCTTCCAAATCTGTTTTAAATTCAGGAAAGTCGTTCCTGTCGCCTGCGCGGTGTAATCCTCGTCTAAGAAAAGCCCTTCGGCAAACTGCTTAAGGTTCCCTTCCAGGGATTCAACAAAACCTTCGCTATTCTTGACCAACACTCCCCCGGCGTCTATCCCGCCGGCGACATTGGCATACTGCACGACAGCCATCCTGCCGGGATTACTCCGGAAATCATCCATCGCATCGGCAACCGCTAAATCTCCCCCCCCTACCGGAGCCCTGCTGGAGCTGTTTTGGAACACCAATACCGACAACCCATTCCCTTTAACCACCAACGCCGCTTTCGCCAAGGGCATTCCCATTCGCTGGGAATCAAAGAGAAGCGTGCGCAGTAGATCGAGTGTGGCGTGCTCATATTTTTCCGTCAGTTTCAAATCAACAGCCAGTTGGGCCTCCAGTGACTTCGGCTGAACGACTCCTTTTGAATCAATATACCCATTCCGCACCAAATCATCCCAGCAGGCCGCGGCATTCCCGATCCCTCCTTCCAATTGCTCTAAAGAAATAGCCCCCTGTTCTTCCACTGGAATTAATTCAATTCGTTTTTCATCCACTTCATACCCCATCCGTTTCAGACGAGCAACGGTATAGGATCCTGAATTTTCCACCAGAGTCCCTTCTAAACTCCCGACGGTGCCGCTGGGGCTGTAGATGTTGAGCGGATTGAGCCCTCCGCTGGAGAATGGACTTCTGATACGTCCGCCTGCTTCGTTGTCAGGAGAGTCAACATCGTTGTACATCCTTAGTCTTCCTCTTGCTCTGCCAGTGTATCGTTCATATTTTCTCGTTAATTCCTCCATTTGTTGCGGAGTTGCCGCAGACTGGAGCGCCAGCTCCAGCGCTAGTTCCGCCGGAGTCGGCCACACGACCTGACGGAGACTCTGATGATTCACAGCGACCTGTTCTGGATCTAAACCGGCCTCCTGGACGAAATCGTCTAACACCGCGCGAATCGCATCCTCTGTGAAAGCGCTGACGATCAGGTGGAGAAATCCTTCCCGCTTCTCAGGGAATCGCTCCAGAAAACGAGCCCATTTCCGCAGGAGCAGTTTCAGATAACTGGCATCGGCTTCATGGGCGAAATGCCAATTGACGACTTGTTTGATCACGTTGGCCCCGCCAAAACGGGTCCCCATCCCCCCCGCAGGAACGCCATAGACCAGCGCCCCTTCTCTCATCCCTTCAGACAACGCCCGGATTTTCTCCCCAAAGAAGGCCTTGTAAGTCCGGCTCATCGTAAAAAGAAAGTGGTTATAGGGGAGAACTTCCGGATTGGGGGCCAGTTGAAGCGCCGTCAGCAGGAATTCCTCTTCGGTCGTTCCCTGGCCATTCTCCTCTTGCCGGACGATCGTTTCCTTAAGTTCCCTGATTTCTTCGTTCAACCGAACGTAAAATTCCTTGCCGCAAAACCGGGTGCCGTCTTTTTTAGTCCCATCATAGCTGTTGACCCTATCAATGATTTGCCCTTCAAATATGGCGCGAAACCCCTGATATTTTTTTTGAATCCCATCAATCTCTCCGCCATTGGCCAGTATCTCACCCATCCTACTGATGTCCTCCTCCGTATAAGGAAGTAGCAAGTCAAGCTTGTTTTCTTCTGAAGCCGTATAAATAAGAACTTGTTGCTCTGCGCCGAGCTGAGCAATCAGCCGAATATTCGCTAATAGACGATCTCGAATCAACTTCCTGACTTCCGGATTCGCTCCGGGGGCGTTGAAGCGTTGATAAACCGTGGTAAAAACATTTTGAGTGGCCGTTTCGAGACTTTCCCTTTCTCCCCCTCGCCCTTGAGTGAGATCCGACAAAATTTTTTCGTCCAGATAGGGACGTACAACAGGGTTAATCGTCAGGGCGTCTTTCGCTTCTAATATCGGACTCCCTTCCGCTTTGATGACTGGAACACGCGCTAAAATCGCCTCCGCTTCATCGGGGCTATAAAGAATGTGTTTCTTTTGCATTCCCCGATGCACCGCTCCTAACTTTTTCCCCAGCGGTTCGATGATTCTTTTTTGACGGCGCTCCGATGCAACCGGATCGAGCAGGCGGACCCTGGCCCCACGCGCCGTCAATCGGGAACGATAGGGCTGCGGTTCATCCTCAACCGGACCCAGTTTCCCCCGGCTATGGATCGCTTGTTCAATCCGCTCTTTGGCTTCCTGCATCAATTGTTGGATTCGTTCCTCGCTCATCTGCGGCGGGAAAAAGAGCAAGACGCTTCCTGTCGACCGGGCGCCGGTGATCCCATAACTGAATCCTTCCGATCCATAATCGGTGATCATTGTCTCCAGCGCGTCAATGACAATGGGATTAATGGAAACCACCGCTAAGGACTCCCGCAGAGGAACAGCGGCTCTCGCCAATCGCCCGGCTTGCACGGTATCCCCTCGGATCAACGCCTTGACCATTTCCAAAGTGATCTGCGCCCACGCGTCCGACTGCGGCACTACCTTATTGATCATCTGATTGACATACACCTGGTTGAGCGTATCTTCCGCCGTGTCCGTCATGCCGATTCGCAGAATCCGGATTCCATGTTCCAGTTTCTGCCGCGCGTCGGCTGAAAGAGAAACAGAAGTCACGGTGGGAATAATCCCTCCCTTAAAAGAAACCTGCCTGCCATTGATTTCTCCCCGCATCGGTTCTCCGGCAGTCAATAATCGGAGCCCGCCGGCATCTCCAACAGCGGGATTGCCCGTTCGGCCGCCGGCAACGTCATCTTGAGTCCCCGACATCCAGCCGGCGATCCAGGCAAAACGCTGGGCCGTCAAAATGGACAACATCATCTGCTCTTCCGAATCGTGATATTCCCAAACCTGCTCACCGCTGTGAATTCTCAATCCTTCTCGTGACGAGGCAGCTTCTCCTTTGGCATTGATGGAGAAATCCAAAGAAAGTCCCCACCCATCTTCTGGAATCTCAACAGGAATATCGTCA
>JACOVV010000052.1 GCA_016177145.1 Candidatus Omnitrophota bacterium
ATGATACCCGATCCTCGACTGGATCGCGCTCACTAAGTCCGCTTCACTCACTCCCAACTTCGCCGCTAATCCCGCCCGCTGGGATGCCGTCAATTGATTGATGTAATTGGCCACCAGCCGCGTGTCGCGGATCTCCACCCCGTCACTCCACTGCCCATCCTTATCCATCGCCAGCGTTGTGATCAGTCCTTCTCGTCCGCTCCCGTCATACTGGATCTGACGGATTGCCGCCGTTGTCAACGTTGTATTTGCTCCAGCTCCGTCCGCATTTGGCGTCTGTGTAATTATAAATTCACCTTTTAACTGTCCCGTTCCAAGGTTATACCCAACCCTCGACTGAATCATGCTCACTAAGTTTGCTTCGCTCACTCCCAACTTCGCCGCCAGTCCCGCTCGCTGAGAGGCCGACAATAAATTATTAACGTAATACGCCACCTGCTCGCTGTCTCTAATGGAAATTTGAAAGTCCCGTTTGCCGTCCTTATCAAACGCGACCGTTTCAATGACCCCTTCCCGTCCGTTGACGTCATACTGGATTTCCCGAATTCCGGCGCTTGTCTGCACGTTGCTGCTGCCGGCGCCATCGGCGTTCGGAGTCTGCGTGATGATAAATTCTCCCTTCAGAAACCCGGTCCCTTCGTTGTAGCCAATCTTTTCCCGAATGGCTTCGGCCAATTGGTCTGCAGTCACTCCAAGCTCTGCCGCCATCATCCTTTTCTGAACTTCGGTTAACTGGCCCATGAAAGAGGCGATTTGATCTGTATCCCGGACGGCGATCTGCCGGCTCCACTCGCCATCTTTATTGACTCCGAAAGTGGCAATCAGCCCTTCCCGTCCGTTGCCGTCATATTGGATCTGACGGATCGCCGCCGTTTTTAAAACAACCTCGCCGCCGGCTGCGTCAAGATCGGGAGTCTGTGTCAGGAGAAATTCCCCCTTGAGCTGACCGGTTCCATCGTAATAGCCGATCTTTGCCTGAATTCCAGAAACCAACTGGTCTACAGTGACTCCAAGCTCTGACGCCAACTGTGCCTTCTGCGCGTCGGTCAACTGGCTGATGAAATTGGCAACTTGATCAATATCTCGAATAGCGATCTGCCGGCTCCATTCTCCATCCTTATTGGCGCCAAAAGTCGTGATCACCCCTTCCCGTCCGTTGCTGTCATAACTTACTTTTCGGACCGCCGCGGTCATCAACTCCGCCCCGCCGGCATTCGGCGACTCGGTAATGACAAACTCTCCCTTGATCTGTCCGCTCTCCGCGTGATAGCCGACCATTCCTTTAATCGCGTCCTCCAAACCGGCAACATTCCCTCCCAGCCCCAGCTCCGCGGCTAATCGCGTTTTTTGCGCCGCCGTTAACCGGGCGACAAACTCTCCTACTTGCGCGACATCTCTCACCTGATAACTGGTAGAGGTTGTCCCATCATTCTCCGTTGTGGTGACGCTGATCAGCCCCTGCCGGCCATTGGCGTCATATTCGTATTTGATGAGTTGGACAGTCACCAATTTCCCATCGGTACCGCTCTGGGCCGCTTCAACCGTAGTCTGTTGAGTCGTCAATAAATTCTGGTTCCCCGCGGCAGGAGTGTTCTGAAATTTTTGAGTCAATGTCACGTCGAAAGAAGAATCCCCGCTCTGGAATTGCCACCGGTATTCCGCCGAGAGCATCTCTCCTTTAATTCCATCTCCATCCAGATCGCCATTGCCGGGGACAACCTGCTGGTTGACAAAAAGACCATCCTCTGTCCGGATGGCCTTATGAACAAGCGATCCCCCAGGGATTGAGTTCAACACATTCTGGATCAGATTCGTGGGAAGATTATTACCAAATACATTAACGCCCAGGATATTGCCCTGCTGGTCCACTTCAATTCCAATCTCTCCATTGACTCCTCGCGCCTGCGCCTCGGCGCGCAGTTTCATGATCAGTTCATCGGCCAGCGCCTGATTTTGCGCATTCACATTCTGCCTCTTCCACGCATCCCATTGCTGGGTATTGAATTGAGAGATATTTTGCCTGTAACTCCTGATTTCAATAGGAGTCGCCATGACCGTTTGCCAGGTCAAGAAAACGAAGGTGATCATCGCGGAAATCACTTTGAATCCTTTGTGGTGAGAGAGGCGTGTCATCATGGTTATTGTCTCCTATTGGGGCTCATTCTTTCTGTTTTTGAGCGCTATAAGTATATCCCGGACTTTCCACTTTGTCAATACTTTTAAAAATTATTTTATTTTTCATATCTTTTTTATTTATAAGTATTTATATTACTTCATCATCGCAATGCCATAAGCATAGTTC
>JACOVV010000043.1 GCA_016177145.1 Candidatus Omnitrophota bacterium
ACGGCGTTCAGCGCCGCCCCTTTGCGCAGGTTGTCGGAAACAATCCAGAGGTTGAGTCCGTTGTCAATGGTATGATCTTCGCGGATTCGGCCGACAAAAACAGGATCCTCTCCCCCCGCGTTGATCGGCATCGGGTATTGCAGTTGTGACGGGTCATCCACTACTTTGATCCCGGCGGCGTTGGATAAAATTCGGCGCGCCTGCTCGGCGGTCAGTTTTTTCCCGGTTTCGATATTAACCGACTCTGAATGGGCGCAAAGAACCGGCACTCGGACACAAGTAGCGGTAACCTTGATATTTTCATCCCCCATGATCTTTTGGGTTTCCTGGATCATTTTGATCTCTTCTTTAGTGTAGCCGCCGTCCATAAAGACATCAATCTGGGGAATCAGATTAAACGCGAAATGTGGACTTTCTTTGGCGCGGTATCGTTTCCAACTCTGGTTAGGTACCGAGGCGCTCTTAAGCGTTTCTTTAGTTTGATCAATGAGTTTTTGGATTTTCTGGGCCCCGGCGCCGGAGACCGACTGATAAGTCGAAACGACAATTCTTTTAATTCGAGCCGCGTCGTGCAATGGTTTCAGCGCCACAACCATTTGGATTGTCGAGCAATTCGGATTGGCTATGATTCCCTTATGTTCTTTGATTTTGTGAGCATTGACTTCTGGCACCACCAAAGGAACATCCGGTTCCATCCGGAAATAGCTGGTATTGTCCACCACCACCGCGCCGCTCTCGACCGCGATCGGAGCGTATTCCTTGCTGACAACGGCTCCAGCGCTGAAAAGAGCGATCTGGATTCCTTTAAAAGAATCTTTATTGAGGATGGAAACCGGAATTTCTTCGCCGCTGAATCGGACAGACTTCCCCTCTGATCTCTGAGAAGCTAATGGGCGCAACTCGGCTACAGGAAATTTCCTCTCCTCGAGAATTTTCACCATTTCCTGGCCGACAGCGCCGGTGGCTCCAACGACAGCAACGTTGACGGATTTCATAGCGCTTTCACCACCCGATCTCCCACTTCAGTCGTCCCCATTCCCATCTTCCCCGCTGACATACTCTTCATTTGCGGGATGATTTTCATCACTGCCTGTTCCACCATTTGGGACGCTTTGACCTCGCCCAAATATTCCAGCATCATTGAACAAGCCATGACCGCCGCGAGCGGATTGATGACATTCTGCCCGGTGTATTTTGGCGCCGAGCCGCCGATCGGCTCAAACATCGAAACACCGTTGGGATTGATATTGCCGCCGGCGGCAATCCCCATCCCTCCCTGAATCATCGCCCCCAAATCGGTGATAATATCGCCGAACATATTGGTCGTCACAATCACGTCAAAAAACTCCGGATTTTTCACCATCCACATACAGGTCGCGTCCACGTGAGCGTAATCGGTCGTTACATCGGGATATTCCTTGGCCACTTCATTGAAAACTCTCCACCAGAGATCATGGGCATAAGTGAGAACATTAGTTTTAGCGCAAAGGGTCAGTTTTTTCCTTCTGTTTCTCTTGCGGGTATAGTCAAAAGCAAATCGGACACACCGCTCGACCCCTTTTCGGGTATTGACCGAAACCTGTAAAGCTACTTCTTCAGGAGTCCCCTTGTTTTTAAATTCTCCCACTCCTTTGTAGAGATCTTCCGTATTTTCACGGACAACGACAAAATCAATATCATCGGGCCCTTTGCTTTTGAGCGGCGTATCTACTCCCGGGTATAACTTCACAGGGCGCAGATTGATATATTGATCAAGATCAAAACGTAATTTTAAAAGCAGTCCCCTTTCAAGAACACCTGGTTGAACCTTAGGATGCCCGATGGCTCCTAAATAAATAGCCTTGAACTTCTTAAGCTCCGTGATCGCGGAGTCAGGCAGGATTTCTCCGCTTTTGAGGTAATGCTCTCCCCCGTAAGGGAATTCTTTCAATTGATATTGAAACCCCGCCTTTTTTGAAACGGCTGCTAGGACCTTCAATCCCTCTTGAATGACTTCCGGCCCGGTGCCGTCTCCCGGGATAACAGCGATTGGGTACATAGGTGAGATATTATACCTTAGAAGTATTCCTGATACAACGTCCTGGCCCAGGAGGAGGCACGCGCGATGAGGTTTCGCTGCTCGCGCTGGTGACTACGGCGCCGTTTGTATTCGTTAGCCCAATAGCGAACAAGCCCTACGCTCTGCGCGCAGAAAAGTCCTCCAGGCAAATTCTCCTGGCTGAACTCTCCCTGGACCAGACCCAGCTTCACCGTGGCCCCGAAAAATTGCTCTGCATATTCGATAAATCCTTCCGTGAGAGCGACTCCGCCGGACATTTTCAGTCCGCAGACCAATTTTGTGCCGTAACCAGAACGCTGAATGATTTCTTGAATTTGATTTAAAACTTGTTCAACGCGAGGTTGTAAAATCTGGCAAAACTCCCGCCGGCTGAATTCCTGAATCCCTCCCTGAAGACGTATCCGGATTACCTCGTCGGCGTGCGCGATATGCTGAGGCATTCCCCCATAAACCTTTCTTAACTCTTCAGCCCGATCCAGTGAGATAGCCAGTCTGGAAGCGACTAATTCGGTCAAATCCCTTCCTCCAAACGGCAGTGTCTGCGCGTGGATCAGATTCCCTTCAAAAAAAATGGAAACGTCCGTTAAATCCCCTCCAATATCCACTAAAACAACCCCTAACTCCCGCTCCTGCTCCGTTAGAACAGAATACCCTAATACAAGGCCCGCATAGGCGATATCTTCTACGGCAAGGCCCGCCTGGTAGACCGCTTTAGCGATACTCTGTATAGGATTACCGGCTCCTTTGACAATCAATACCCTGACCCCTAACTGAGAGCCATAGATGCCGCTGGGATCTCTGATTCCCTCTCTCCCATCCACGTTATAACCCAATGGAAAAACATGCAGAATCTGGTGATCGAACGGAAGAGATATTTGTTGAGCAGGTTCAGTCACCCGGGAAATATCCTTCTGAGAGATTTCAACTCCTCTTTCGGAGAGGAAAATCCCGTTCTGGCTCTGCTGAAGAGACAAATGATCTCCGCTGACATTAAGCACAACCGCATAGGAGCGCTGACCTGTCTTTTCTTCCAATTGTAAGATGAGTCTCCGAATCCCCTCCACAAGGAGGTCCAATTGGTGAATTGTTCCCCTGACCAACGCGCGGCATGGGATAGCCGTCGAGCCCAGTATGACTAACCGCCCATCCTTTTCTATCCTTGCCTGAGTCGCGCAGAGTTTAGTCGCGCCCAAATCGAATCCTGTGATCAATCGGCTTGCCATCTTATCTTTTACCTTTTTACTTTTGACTTTTCAAGATTTCGGTCCAATCACCGGGTCGTCAAAACGCAAATCAATGTAACGAATTTGTTCCTGCGGCACGTTTAATTGCTCCAGCGTTTTTGATAACACCCTCAGCCGCTCCGGAAACATCTCTTTGCCCATTTTAACCTGGATCCCGCTTCGCAAATAAAAATCC
>JACOVV010000041.1 GCA_016177145.1 Candidatus Omnitrophota bacterium
AGGATAATGGGTATAAAAGTGTATGGAGCCCGAACCCCTGGGGCAAGTATGATAACAGATTGGCTGGTTGTTTCTTATACAAACGAAGAAGAACGAAAACTAACAAAATTCATTCTCGATCGCATGAAAATTGTCAGAACCCTGTCAAACAAAAGAGGTGGATTAATACGGTCATTGAGACCATTCCTCAAAGAATGGTGGGATACTATAACAACAGGAGCATTACAGCGTTCGCTATGACTGCCAATCTTTCTGCCTCTTTCCGGCTTTTAGGTGCACGGCGGGTAAATGGAGGCAGGCCCAGGATAGCATTAAAATCATCCATGCTCTATCTCGCGTCCCAATCTCCTCGCAGAAAAGAATTGCTTCGTCGGATGGGAATCCAATTCCGCGTGGTCTCATCTTCTTACCGCGAGCGGGTTAAGACGGGAGTCCCCCCATCAAAATTAGTGATGCAACATGCCCAGGGTAAAGCGAAGAAAGCGATTGTTCCACCAGGCGCCCGGTGGATCCTGGGAGCGGATACCGTCGTTTATTGCCGGGGGCGCGTTCTGGGAAAACCGAAGAATTATTCAGAGGCCTTCAAGATGATCCGATGGCTTTCCGGTAAGAACCAGTATGTTTATACGGGGGTGGTATTACTGGACATAAAGAACTGGAAAATGCGTCAGGGCTATTCAAAGACGAAGATTCAAGTGAAAGACCTGCCGGATCAAGAAATCCGGCAATATCTCAAAAAAGTCAATCCGTTGGACAAAGCCGGCGGGTGCGCGATTGAACAGAAGCCGGCCATTGCCAGGCGGATTAGAGGATCTTATACCAATATCCTTGGCTTGCCGGTTGAGCTTGTTAAGAAGATGTTAAAACAGGTAAAGCGGGAAAAAAGAACTTGAAGAGTAATTCACCGATGTGATATATTTCTCCCTCATAAATGAAAAATTCTTATATTCATATCATGAAATCAAGTCGGCTTCTCTGGTTGTTTCTTGTTTTGCTGGCGGCGGCTCAGGCGCAGGTCGGCAAACTTTACGGTCCACGCTCACAGGTGGATGTTCTATCCCAGGAGTCTGTACTCCCTTCGACAGGAGATGGCAATGAAGCGGCTGGAGAAATCGCGGATAATCAAAAAACGGTCCGGAGTCATTTCAGGGAAAATTGGCCGGATATTGTCGGGGATGGAGCTCTTGTCTTTGACGCGGATGGAGTGTTTTGGGAGCCGAAAGGAGGGAAACTCCCAGGAGAGCAGGCGGATCATTTAGCACGGTTATTGACCACAGGTGTCCGTATCGCCGTGATCACAAGTAATGCGAGAGAAGTACAATTTGAGAGACTGGTAGATCCGGTAAAAACTAGGTTGAAAGAACTAGGGCAGGTCGATAAGCTGGCGAATCTAACTTTGTATACCTCAAAAGGGGCGTTGAAAACTATCTTTAATAAATGGGGAGAGGAGGTGTCTGTAGATGCTTATAACGCGGTAAATCTTTTCCCAGAGGAGCATGTAGAGATCATTCGAAGCGCATTAGAGGATATTTTGCTCAACGATTTAGAACTTAAACAGGTCATTGAAAAGGTCGGAGAAGATGAGATTCGAAAACGGTTAGACAAGCACTTGTCCTATTTGACAAAACAAACTCCCTTCTTACCGAGCCGGTTCAGGCGTGAAGAGTTTAGATTGAATGTCTATGATGGAGGCTCCGGGAAAGAATTAATTCCTTCTAATGCACTACTCGATGAGGATAAAAAGGTTGCTTCTCCATTAATGGATTTTCGCGATAGGGTTCAATTGACTCTTCGGCGAATTCCAGAGTATCGAGGAGATACAGCGTTCAGAGATATTATTATCAGAAAGCTTCGTGAGAAGGTTGCTCCTGCTATTTTAGCTAAATATTCAATCAACGCGACGGGAGAAGGAGCTATTGACATGCAAAAGGCAAGTATCAACAAGGCGGCGGCTCTGAGTGATTACAGGGCAGTCAACAATCTGGACCCTAAGCATGTCCACTATTTTGGGGATGAGTTTTTTACCGAAGGAGACGCTGATGCTCCGATTCTGACTATGAAAGATGTCCACGTCTACGCGGTGTGCGCTGAGGGCAAGAACGGATATCAAAATGCCGATGGAATGGGGCGGTGGGCGGTCCGGATCGGAAATGACTACAAAGCGGTTTATGACTTATTGCGTTTTCTTCAGGATATCTTGGGTGAACAAGGGGGGCTATTGCGGCAGCTCTGATAACCGGTTTGCCGCGTGTCATAAGGTCTTCTCAAAAAGCGCTTGACACCGGTTTAAAAAGATAGTAATATATATTCGTAATTACGCTTATAAAAAAAGTGGGCTTTCACCCACTTTTTTTATTGGGATGGACAAAGGCCATGGAAAATGAAGAGGTATTGAAACAGATTAAGCAGGTTGTGGAACCGATTCTTCAGCCCCATGGTGTTGAAATGATTGAGGTTATCTTTCATCCCAAAGGAAGAGAATGGCGGCTTCAGATTTTTGTGGATAAGCCGGAAGGCGGGATTACGGTGAGTGAATGCGCTCAACTTAATCAAAGGATTGGGGATTCACTGGACAGAGTGGATTTGATAGGCCATCAATATGTTTTGGAAGTCTGCTCTCCCGGACTGGATAGGGGCTTAAAAACGATCCGGGATTTTGAACGAGTGAAGGGCCGGTTGATCCGTGTGTCCGCCAAGCTTGCTCAGGAGGCGGCCAATGAGTTTGTTCCGCTGGATTTAGTCGGCATCCTTTTGGAAGTAAACGACGATTGTATCAAGGTTGAGGAAGAAGAGAATAAAAAGCTTTGGGAAATCAAACGGGATCACATCATTAAAGCAATGAGAGAAATTCGCTTTTAACGATTGGTGGAGATATGAACGGCGAGTTACTGACGATTCTTGAAAATATTGAGAAAGAGAAGGGAATCAAGAAGGAAATCTTGATTGAGGCGGTAGAGTCCGCCATCGCGTCGGCGGCGAGGAAAAATCTCGGGAAGAAATTCGAGGGAGAAGTCGCCGCCCGTCTTGATATTGAAACAGGGGCGATAAAAATCCTGGTCAATAATGAAGAAATAGAATCAATGGAGATGGGGCGTATCGCCGCCCAAACCGCCAAGCAGGTGATCATGCAGAAAATTCGAGAGGCGGAGCGGGATGTCATTTACGAGGATTTCAATACCAGAATCGGACAAATCACAAACGGAACCGTGCACCGGTTTGAACGGGGCGGTTTGATTATTGACCTGGGAAGGACCGAAGCGCTTCTGCCGTTGAAAGAGCAGTCTCCCAAAGAAAAATACCGTCAGGGAGACCGCGTGCGGGTATACATCCTGGAGGCGCGGCGGGCCAGCAAGGGGCCTCAGGTGATCCTTTCCCGTTCGCACGCGGGACTGGTGCAGCGGCTCTTTGAGCTGGAAGTTCCCGAGATCTATGAAGGAATCGTTGAAATCAAGGAAGTGGCGCGGGAAGCGGGAGAGAGAGCAAAAATTGCCGTCTGGTCTAAAGATGAAAAAGTCGATCCGGTAGGGGCTTGCGTTGGAATGAGGGGACAGCGGGTCAAGAACGTGGTCAGAGAACTGCAGGGGGAACGGATTGATATTATCCGCTGGAGCGAAGACACACAGCAGTTGATCACTGAAGCGCTGGCGCCCGCTCAGGTGCAGCAGATCCAACTCGATACTAAGATAAAGAAGGCGCTTGTTTTAGTGGAAGACGACCAGCTTTCGCTGGCGATCGGCAAGAGAGGACAGAATGTCCGTTTAGCTTGTAAATTGACCGGTTGGGATATTGATATCCGGAGCCAGAGCGAAATGCAACAGCAGGAGAAAGCGAAAGAAATAGCCGATCAGATCGGTATCGCGGAACTGGCTGGAGTGGGACCGAAGACGAAGGCTAATTTGGAAGCCGCTGGGTACTTAAAAGTAGGACAGATCGCCGAGGCCACCGTTGACCAATTGACGAAAGTCAAAGGCGTCGGCCAAAAGAGCGCTGAAAAATTAATTCAGTCGGCGCAGGCAGTGTTAAAAGAAGTAAGTAGTCCCAGAAAACAAGCCGAGAGGATGCTGGATATGCTTCAAGGCAAGGACCAGAAAACTAACGAGTAGGGGGTTATCCGTGGAATGGGCATACGTGTCTATCAATTAGCGAAAGAGTTAGGGCTGGAGAATAAGGAACTGATTGTCCAGTTGAAAAAGTTGGGTGCCAAGGTGACTGGACACATGAGTTCTGTGGAGGAGGATATTGCGCGCAAACTCACGGCGGCGCTGAAGAAAGAAAAGCCGAAGCGGGTAAAGGCGCCGGAAAAAACGGAAAAGAAAGAAGCCAAGCAAGCCGTTAAACAAATTAAAGAAAAAAAAGAAGAAAACCCGCCCTCACTTTCACCACCCCCGCCTTCAATTCCTGCCCCTTCTGTGGCAGCCGCTCCTGTTATTGCTAAAGCCGCTGCTCCTGTTGTCGCTAAAAAAGTGTCTCTGAAGAAGTTCTCATTGACGGTCAAGGAGCTTGCCCAGAATCTTGGGTTAACGGTGCCGGACCTGATTAAACGTTTAATGAAAAGGAAAATATTTGCCACCATCAATCAGACGGTAGAGAAATCGGTCATGGAAGAGATGGCGTTGGAAATGGATATTGAATTAGAGTTTCCTCAGAGCGCCGAGGAGTTGATTTTGGGGGTTCACCAGGAAGCGGATGACCCTAATGACCTTCAGTTGAGATGGCCGGTGGTCACTTTTATGGGGCACGTGGATCACGG
>JACOVV010000007.1 GCA_016177145.1 Candidatus Omnitrophota bacterium
AAGTAAGCAGGATCAATAAACGTTTTTCGATGGACCGGAGATAATCCATGTCGGACGATTGCGTCCAGATGCTCCTTGGTGCCGTATCCTTTATGTTTGGCGAAACCGTATTGGGGGTATTGGCGATCCAGTTCGATCATGAGATTGTCCCGGGTGACTTTGGCGATGATCGAAGCGCAGGCGATGGAAAGGCATTTCTGATCTCCGCGGACGACTCCGACTTGGATTGATTTTCTATCCACGAGCTTGGGGAATTGAAGACCATCCACTAAAACATAATCTGGGGAACTTGAAAGATTGGCGAGCGCTTCTTTCATGGCTAAAAGAGTGGCTTCCAAGATATTGACTTGATCAATTGTGGCGGGATCAATGATACCGATGCCGACATCGGCTTTTTTGAAAATTTCCGCGAAAGCGAGCCGGCGGAGTTCGTTGGTAAGTTTTTTAGAATCGTCTATTCTGTTTTGGAAGGTTCTTTCCTGAAGGATCACCGCCGCCGCTACGACTGGGCCCGCCAAGGGGCCGCGTCCCGCTTCATCCACCCCCGCGACCCGGCCAAAGCCTCGAATCTGGGCTTCCAGCTCGTAGTTGAGCATCTGGAGATATTAAGAATTCGCCGTCGTTGGTTCTGTCTGCTCTACTTTTTCTGTTTTTTTCGTTTTTTTCTCGGGATTCTCTGACTTCGCGGCCTTCTCCTCTTTGAGTTCGCCGGCCTGATCAATTCTGACGGCTTCCTTACCGATTCTCTTCCTCATGTAGTAAAGCTTGGCCCGCCGGACCTTGCCCCGCTTGGTCACCATCACACGATCAACCCATGGAGAATGGAGAGGAAATATGCGCTCGACTCCTTCTCCGAAAGAAATTCTTCTCACCGTAAACGTCTGTCGGATCCCCGACCCCTTGCGGGCGATGACGATCCCTTCAAACGCCTGCAGACGGGTTTTGTCCCCTTCCTCGGCGATCTTGACAAAAACCCGCACGGTATCTCCAATGTTAAAATTGGTTACTTCCTCCTTCATAAACGATTGTTCTACTAACGCGATCTTATTCATGACACTCCTTTCAACAAATCCGGCCGTCTCTTTTTCGTTCTTGCCAACGCCTGTTGTTTCCGCCATTCTTCCACGGCCTTGTGATTGCCCGAGAGAAGGATTTTAGGGACATTCATCCCTCTAAAACCAGCAGGTCTTGTGTATTGGGGATACTCCAGCAGTCCGTTATCGAACGACTCGGCAACTGCCGAATTTTCATCCCCTAAAACTCCGGGAATCAATCGCACGACGGCGTCTGCCACCGCCATCGCGGGGAGCTCGCCTCCCGTTAAAACGAAATCTCCAATGGAGATTTCTTCATCCACCCATTTTTTAATCCGCTCGTCAAACCCTTCGTAATGACCGCACAACAAAACCAAATGCCGCTGGCGCGCTAATCTCCTGGCGGCCGGCTGATCAAATTTTTTCCCCTGAGGAGTCAGAAGGATTATCCGTTTTTTCTCTTTTTTCCGACTCATACTTTCCAGCGCCCTGCAGACCGGCTCCACGCCAATCACCATGCCCGGCCCGCCGCCGAAGGGACGATCATCCACTTTCCGGTGTTTGTCGGTGGAGAAATCACGCAGATTGATCACGGAAAATGTCACGAGCTTTTTCTGCTGAGCCCGTTTCAGAATCGATTCCCCGAGGAATCCCTCAAACATTCTGGGAAAGAGCGTGATGATATCAATGCGCATAGTTTCAACGTGCAGCATTCAGCGTATAGCGTTCAGTAAAAACAAAACTAATTTATGAACTGCTCTCCTGACCGCTGACCGCTGGACGCTGGACGCTTGCTTTCTTTAAAAGGCTCCGCACCGTGTCCGACACCTGGGCGCCGACGCTGATCCAATGCTTGGCCCGCTCGGCGTTGATCTTGATCTGAGCGGGATTCGGAGCCGGATCATAGAAACCGATCTCCTCAATCACTTTCCCGTCCCGGGGTGATCTCTCATCACAAACGACGATCCGAAAACAAATGTCTTTCTTGGTGCCAAAACGTTTGAGTCTTATTGCAACTGCCATAATTTCTCCTTATCTTGTAAATTTCAGGGTTCAGGGTACAGCGTTCAGGGTTCAG
>JACOVV010000039.1 GCA_016177145.1 Candidatus Omnitrophota bacterium
ATCTTTCGATCACGCCACGCAACGAGGATCTCAGAAGGAGGCCCTGACCAAAATATCCCTGAGACGAAAACATTCGTATCCAGAACAATCCTCATCCACGCCTCCGAACCTTGGCGATTGCTGATTGGACATCGGATTTGCGAAGGCCGGCTGATCGAGCCTGTTTTCTCGCATTGGCGATCAAATCATCGAAGTCTCTCATGGAAGGAGTCGAGATTGTCTTTAACATGATCACGTCCCGCTCTCCTACGACAATGAACTGCGCGCCCTTTCGTAACTTCAACCTGTCTCGAACCTGCTCTGGAATAACCACCTGCCCTCTGGCAGATAAGTGTGTTGTGCCTAACGTTGGCATAAATAGCTCCTTTCTTACTAGTAAGATTATAGCATGTTGGGTAATCAATTGCAAGGGCAGGTGATTGAAACTAGCGGCGGGCAAGCGAAACCGCATGCGGCGGGGTTTTGGGATTGGTTCAACGAGCGTTGTGATTTTTAATTTCACCCATACCGTAGGGGCGGGCCTTGTGCTCGCCTCTCGGCGAAGCCGAGGGCCCGCCCTGATATAACAGGGCGCCCACAAGGGGCGCCCCTACATCATCGGTTATTTCATGTTTTCAACAATGACGATTATCTAATTTGTCTCGCCGCGAGATAAAAAGAAAATTTACCCCTCGCGCAAGGGCGTCCCTTTTTTGGACGTCCCCAGAACCCCTAAAAGCCGGAAAGAGGCGGGGGCTTTGTGAGTAGGAACTTTGCGGTTGTTGCGGTTACGGGTCTTTTAAAATTTCTACTCCTTGATTTTCTCTAATAGGCATCCAATACTGTCCTCTCCTTTTCTTAGATTACTGAAATCTAGTCTATTGTCATTACTATTAAGCAATGCAAGGTATCGTTTTCGGATGGCTTCCGCCTTTCCATCTTCTTCCCCTTTAATAACCACCGTCAATTTGGAATCTTTTCTAGAAAGAGCTTCATGAAATAAAAACCTAGCTGCGAGGTCTGTTTCTGGAAGAGAGTATCCAATCACGTATATTTTGTTTGCGTCAACCATACTATTCTTAGCCTCTTGCCATTGATCCATGATCCCTCTAATCGCGTAAAATGAACTCTTATCCAGAACAGGAGGAATAATCAAAGGCGAGAGCCCTTTCTTGTTTCTATCCACTTCAACTTTTTCTCGAAAGTTCCCCTCCTTCCAATGACTGAAGTATAACTCACCAGAAAACTCCGTATTCCCACTGTAATACCAATTGATCGAACCATGCAGTTTTAACAATCGGAAGGTATCTGTTTTATCCCTGCTAAGTAAGGTCTGCGTTCGTAATCTAATATGTTTGATAGGTATCTGATAAAGGTCGTTCACACCGATATAACAGTTCAGTCTTTTATAAGCAGCATTTATCAAGTCTTTCTCTCCTTCTTTGCTAAAACTGACTCGCATTTCTTTTGCGATGAATTCAAAAATCTCATTAATGTTTTGTGGCCTCGGCATAATCATAGAAAGTTGTTTCTGATCAAGTTTACAATCTTCTGGTAAGTTGTCCTGCATTTCTTCCTTAACATAAAGTTTCACCATTGTGAAATCTAGTGAATTATCATCCCCGCATGATTCAACGGAAAATTTTGTTCTTAGATAACTTTCGGCAAGTCTTTCAATAGTGGTATCGTAGTTGAAAGAAATTATCGCAGCCTCCCATTTATGCCAAAGAGATAGTAACGATCTGACATAGGCATTACTCACATTAAACGCCTTTTCTTGTTTGCTGAAGATTTCTTGGATAATCTTTGTTATCAGATGGTACGCAGCCAGATTGCGATGTTTTTCTATTACATTCCGCCACGGATTTTCTTGAAAAAGATAAGTCATCAAATGTTCGATATTATCCTTAAGTGCCGCAGGACAGTTTTTAATCGTTTCTTTTTCGGGGCTGTTCTCTCTGGAATCTATCTCTTTTTGAACGAGATCGCTTAGTTCTGACAATAATGGCAGATTAGCAATTTCCTTGGCAAACCCAGCACCTATAATAAATACTGGTTTATTTGTCGTAATTACTCCTACTTTTTATCTTCTTAATTAGCTAAAACTACTAAGCATTCTGTTTGAACTAACATGAATAAACGGCCTTTTTTTGCCACTCCCATCACGGGCGGGAATGGCTTTCCGAGCGACATGTCGAATTTAGCTTTTGGACGAGGATGGCTTTGGCCGAGATGTCTGACGAGTCCGCCGCAGCTAGGCGGACGAGGAGTTTCGAGGCCAATCCGAAGTCCAAAAGCGTTAAAAATTCGACCTAGGAGCGAGGGAAGCCATTCCCGCTCGCCTAATGATAATTCGTTCACCGCACCCTCAACCGGCTCGCGGGGATATGGACGATCTTTCCGTCGCGCCAGACGACGAGCGGGTCGCCGGTTTGTTTGTGCTCGATGATGACTTTGCGGACGGCTTTTTTAAGAGCTTGTTCCGCTTTTGCAATAACGGGAGGTAAATTTTCTTTCAGACTCGATTTCCTCATAAATCCTCCACCTGTTTAAGTACCTTTTTAAATAAGGCCTCATCAAAGATTTTTAACGCCTTTTCTTGCTCATGTGCTATTAAGCGCGGCTTTTCTTCAGAATTATCAAAGATCCCCCAAATATCAACAAGTGACCTATAAGATTTAAAGAAATTTTCTAATCCTCTCTTGAATCGTCTTCGGACATCTTTCTCAGGAACATTATGTCCGCCTCTGTGAACTCTATCCGCGATACGCGCCAACGCGAATTCTACGGTCGGCACCCAGAGAAAGAAGAGATGAATTTTATACCCCTGGGCTTTTAGTTTCCGGAACAATGAAAGATAGGTGATTCCCGCTAATGTCGTTTCAAAACCAAAGTCGCTTTTCTTCTTGGCAAGCACTTGGATTTGATCCAGCAGAAGCCGGCCGGCGCGTAAAGCCGCGGTCTCCGGTGAAAACGGGGCCAATCCTCCCGCAATGAGGTCGGCGTTAATAAATTCTTTGCAATGCACGAAGTGCGGCAGGAATTCTCTGGCGAACGTCGTTTTACCGGCGCCATTCGGACCCGCGATGATGTAAAGATTTGGGGAGGGTTTGTTCATGATAACTTGTTAATCACCAGCCCGCTCAAGAGTTTCGGATAGAAATACGTGGACTTCTGCGGCAGGCGGGTGCTGGCGCCGGCGATGGAGTAGATCTGCTCGATCGGCGTCGGGTTTAAGAGAAACGTCATCTCATAACCGTTCCGCTCCACCTGATCAATCGCCTTCTGCGCGTCGGGAGTGAAATAGATATGCTCCTCGTCTACAGGATGGTCGAGAATTTGCTTTAACACGATCGTGTGCAGAATCGAAACGTCCAATTGTCGCATCGGCGGCGGAAGTTCAGACAATAAAGCGTTGGCGGCAGAATTGTGCTGGAGGGTCAATAAATAGCTCTTTCTTCCCTTTAGATAGAGCCCGAACGCCGGCCGCTTCCCTTTTTGTTCGGCCAGTTGAGCCAGCAGTTGGTGGCTTGAGACATTTTTGATTTCAAAATAACCGTTTAATTCCCGGATAATCCCTTCCTTCTGCGACGTCCGCCCTCCCTGCAAGACCCGGTGAAACGGCCAGATGGTGAGCCCCTGATCTTTGGCGCTGACAAAGTGCATGAGAACGAACTCGTAGGGGGCGTCGGGATCAGTTTTGCCTGCTTGGCGTCTCCGCTCACTCCGATAAGCCAGAGCCGATTCGTAGCGGTGGTGGCCGTCGGCGATGAGGATCTTTTCTCCGACCAGCGCGTCCTGAAGGGACCGGACGACGGACGGATCTGACACCTGCCAGAATTCATGCCGGACTCCGGCGATCTCGATTCCAACCGGCGCCGGATGCTGGTCGGTGTATTCTTTGATTGTTTTGACGAAGAGGCGGTCTTGATCTTCAATGATTCCGAAGATTGGGCTTAAGTTGGCCTGAACGGTCCGAAGCAACGTGAAGCGGTCTTCTTTCGGTTTGGAGAGGGTCTGTTCGTGCGGCAGGACCGAACTTCCTTCGGTCTCCTGCAAACGAAGTGATCCCATGCAGCCGAGCCGTTTCTTTTTGACTCCGTTATCCATGTACTCTTGCGCGTAAAGATAAAAACTGGGAGCATCGTCCTGAATCAGGATTTTCTTTTTCTGCCACTCGTCGAAAATTCGCGCCGCCCCTTCGTAATCGGCGCCGGGAAGAATCAAGTGGCAAATATTGTAAGGATACGCGCGGTACTGTTCTCTTTCACCTGATGAAATCACGTCATACGGAGGGGCGATCGCTTTGGCGATTTCTACTTTTTTTGTGTCATACCGCAGGCCGCGGAATGGGATGACTTCCGTGATTAGTTTTTCGACGGGCATGTCGGTTTCTCGCAGGTTGACGGGGTCCCGGAACAAGGTTCACTTTTTTTGGCGTTCGATTTTTCTTTGCTGGCTTTCTCTTGATAGGAAGAGCTCCGATAATCGGTGGCGTAGAACCCGCTTCCTTTAAAGAGAACCCCGGAGCCGCCGCTGATCACTCTGCGGATTTTACCCTTGCATTTGGGGCACTGGGTCAGCGGTTTCGCGCTGATCGGCTGAAACTGGTCAAAGCGATGCTTGCATTTCTGGCAGAGGTATTCGTAAGTCGGCATTTCATGAACCTCCTTTAAATATCTTCTTCGCTTTTTCGATAAATTCACTCATCAACGGATACGATGCTTTTCCATTCATCTGTTCAAATTGCCTTAAAAGTTCTTTCTGCTCATGACTCAAATTTTTGGGAATTTCAACGATCACTCGCACCATCTGATCGCCGCGGCCGTAGCCGCCGGAGCCGACGACTCCCTTCCCCTTGAGCCGAAAGAGCGTCCCGCTCTGAGTGCCGGCCGGGACTTTCATCCTCGCTTTTCCTTCCGCCAGCGTCGGGACTTCGATTTCGGCGCCGAGCGCCGCCTGCACAAAACTGATCGGGACTTCGCAGTAAAGATGGTCTCCCTCCCGCTGGAAAATTTCATGGGAATGGACCGAGAGGACAACGTATAAATCGCCCCGGCCGCCGCCGCGAGTCCCCGCTTCCCCTTCACCGCGCAGACGCAGGCGGGTGTTATCCTCAACGCCGGCGGGAACTTTAATGCTGATCTTACGGTGCGCGCGAACTCGTCCTTCGCCGTGACAACGAGAACAAGGAGTCGTGATCATCTCTCCCTGCCCGTGGCATCGGTGGCAGGTGGTGGCAATGCTGAAGAACCCTTGCGACATCCGCACCTGTCCTGATCCCTGACAAGTGCCGCAGGTCTGGCGTTTGGTCCCCGGTTTGGCCCCTTCGCCGTGACATTCGCCGCAGAGTTCAGCCCGGGGAACATCCACCGATTTCTCCGTGCCGAAGACCGATTCCTCAAAAGAAATTTCCAGTCCCATCTGAAGATCGGAACCGCGCGTTCCTCTGGAACCGCGCCCGCCGCCTCTCTCTGTGCCAAAGAAGTCGGCGAAGATGTCGCCGAAGACTTCGCTAAAATCAAATCCGGAAAAACCTCCGGCGCCAAACCCGCCGGCCCCCGCTCCGACGCCGGCGTGACCGAACTGATCGTACGCTTTTCGTTTCTCGGAATCGCTTAAGATGGCGTACGCCTCCGACAGCTCTTTGAATCTCTCCTCCGCTTCCTTATTTCCCGGATTACGGTCAGGGTGATATTGCAGAGCTAATTTACGGTACGCTTTCTTCAGTTCGTCGGCGGAGGCGTTGCGTGAAACACCGAGGAGTTCGTAGTAATCGCGTTTTGTTGTTGCCATTATTTCTCCGGATCCACCTTAAAGTCGGCGTCCTGGACTTTTTCATCTCCGCCATAGGCCGACCCACCTTCGGCGGATTTGGCGCTGCCGTCGGGACTCTGCGAAGCGCCGCCGCCCGGCTGCTGTTGCTGCTGCTTCGCCGCCGCTTCTTTATACATCTCTTCACTCAGCTTGTAAGCGGCCTGCGTCAGGTTCTCTTCCGATTTCTTTAACTGCGCTAAATCCTCGCTGTCGAGCTTGAGACGGGCTTCATCAATCGCGTCCTGGAGTTTCTTCCGGTCCTCGATGCTGATCTTGCCGCCGTGCTCTTTGAGCATCTTGTCGGTCGAGTAGACCAGATTGTCGAGATGGTTGCGCGCGTCAATCAGCTCTCGCTTCTTTTTATCTTCGTCGGCGTGGGCCGCCGCTTCCTGAGTCATCTTCTCGACTTCATCCTTGCTCAAACCGCTGGAAGATTCGATCCGGATTTTTTGTTCTTTGCCGGTCGCCATGTCTTTGGCGGAGACGTGCAAAATTCCGTTGGCGTCAATGTCGAAAGTGACTTCGATCTGCGGCATACCGCGCGGCGCCGGCGGGATTCCGACCAGGTCAAACCGCCCCAGTGTCCGGTTGCCGGCCGCCATTTCTCGTTCTCCCTGCAATACATGAATGGAGACCGCTGTCTGCTGGTCCGCCGCCGTTGAGAAAATCTGGCTCTTTTTCGTCGGGATCGTGGTGTTCCGCTCGATCAAACGAGTCATGACACTGCCGAGTGTCTCGATTCCGAGCGAAAGGGGCGTGACGTCCAAGAGAAGAACATCTTTGACCTCGCCGGTCAAAACGGCTCCTTGAATCGCCGCGCCGACCGCGACGACTTCATCGGGGTTGACTCCTTTATGCCCCTCTTTGCCGAAGATTTCTTTGACGACCTGCTGGACTCTCGGCATCCGGATCATTCCTCCAACGAGAACAATTTCGTCAATTTCACTCGGTTTAAGTCCAGCGTCCTCCAGCGCCCGCAGGACCGGCCCGCGAGTCCGCTCCACTAAATCGGCCACCAACTGCTCAAGCTTGGCTCGTGTTAATGTGACCACTAAGTGCTTCGGGCCGCTGGCGTCAGCAGTGATAAAGGGGAGATTAATCTCGCTCTGCTGGTTACTGGAAAGTTCAATCTTCGCCCGTTCGGCCGCTTCTTTCAGCCGCTGTAACGCCATGCGGTCTTTCCGCAAATCAATTCCATTATTTTTCTTAAACTCATCGGCCATCCAGTCCATGATCTTCTGATCGAAGTCATCTCCGCCGAGGTGAGTGTCGCCGTTAGTTGCCTTGACCTCAAAAACTCCTTCGCCAATTTCTAAGATCGAAATATCGAACGTCCCTCCTCCAAGATCGTAGACAGCGATTTTCTCATTCTTCTTTTTATCAAGTCCGTAGGCCAGTGACGCGGCGGTCGGTTCGTTGACGATTCGTAAAACCTCCAGCCCCGCAATCGTTCCGGCGTCTTTGGTCGCCTGCCGCTGGGAATCGTTGAAGTAGGCCGGCACCGTGACCACCGCCTGAGTGACTTTCTCTCCCAAGTAATCCTCCGCGGTCTGTTTCATCTTCTGCAAAATGATCGCGGAGATTTCCGGCGGCGTGTATTCCTTACCGGTCGTGCTGATAGAAACTTTCACTAAATCGCTTGCCCCGCCGATCACTTTATAGGGGACAAGCTTTTCTTCGGTCTCCACCTCCGAATGGCGACGCCCCATGAACCGCTTAATGGAGAAAACGGTGTTCTCCGGATTGGTGATCGCCTGGCGTTTCGCGGCGGCGCCGACCAGAATTTCTCCTGTCTTGGTAAAACCAACGACTGAAGGGGTCGTTCTTGCCCCTTCCGAATTCGCGATGACTTTGGGCTCTCCCCCCTCCATGATCGCCACACAGGAGTTGGTCGTCCCTAAGTCAATTCCAATCACTTTGCTCTTTGCCATGTTTGAATTCCTCCTTTACAAATTCCGTAGGGGCAGGCCTCTGTGCCTGCCCAAATGAAAAATTGCCGTAGGGGCGGGTTTAAAACCCGCCCCTACGAAAGGGCAACCACGGGGGGTTGCCCCTACAATTTTTCGTTATCTGTTATTTGTTTTTGTTTCTTCGCGATTTTCACCACCGCGGGACGAATGAGCCGGTCCCGCAGATAATACCCTTTTTGAATTTCTTCCACGATAATTCCTTCTTCTTTATCTTCCATTTCCACTTCCATGAGCGCTACATGCCGGTGAGGATCGAATTTCTCACCAACCGAATTAAAGGGTTTAACTCCCTGCTGGTCCAAAAACACGTGAAACTGTTTGCGAATCAATTCCACGCCGGCCAATACGGGATTTTCAACCAATTCGGAATTCTGTTCGCCATTTTTCTTGATGCTCTCCAGAGCCCGGTCAAAATTATCAATGATCGGAAGAATCGCCAGGATCAACTCGGTATTGGCGAACTTTGCCAGTTCACTCTTTTCTTTGGAGAATCGTTTCCGGGCGTTCTCGAGCTCCGCGTAGGTCCGGAGATACTGATCGTAGGACTCTTTTCCTTTTTCGGCCTGCGCCTTCAGTTCGTCGTATTCCTCTTGCGGGAGAGTTATTTTACGCTCTTCCTTCTTGTGATCGCTCATAACTCTCCCATCTGAGAAATAACTTCGCCCAGTAATCCCGCCATCCGGTCGACTAAAGCGACCGAGTGAGAATACTCCATCCGGGTCGGGCCTAAAATTCCGACCGTTCCGATGACGCGGTCCCCTATCTTGTAACTTCGAGTCACCAAGCTGTACCACTTCATCGCTTCATTCCCCATTTCACTCCCGATATAAATGCGGCACCGCTGGTCTTGTTCCAGATCCTGACGGAGCAGTTCTAAAAGCGGTTCTTTTTCTTCCAGAAGACGCAAGAGCGCCCGTGTCCGGGTGACTTCCTTAAACTCCGGCTGTTCCAAAATACGGCTGGTCCCCTCCAGCCACAACCGCTCCTCCTTCGAGGTCAGGATCGTCGCCTTGATAATCGCCAGGGCCTGCTTAAAGAGGTTGTAATAGAGAGATCCCTGCTCCATCATCATTCTTCTTTTCAGGTGGTATTCGATTTGCGCCAGAGGAAGCCCTTCCAATTCCTGATTAAGCAAGCGAGTCAACCGTTCCATCTGAATATCTTCGATCGGTTCAGGCAATTCGACTTTATAATTACGCACCATTCCGGAAGCGCTGACAAAAACAACCAGGAGACGGTTGGAACCGCTGTCCAATGGGATTAACGCGATTCTCTTAAAGATATCGCGCGAAACTCCGCTAAAGAGAACCAGCGCCGCCTGATTGGAGACCTCGGACAAGAGCCGTGAGGCCCGTTCAATGATTTCCTCTAATTCAGTGCAATGCCGCTCATGCGCGGCGCGGATTGTCTCTTCCTCATCCTCTGTCAGATGGGACTGCTGCATCAAGGCGTTCACGTAATAACGATACCCCTGGTCGGTAGGAACCCGTCCTGCCGAGGTATAAGGATGCTCAATATATCCCAGCTCTTCCAGGTCGGCCATGATGTTCCGGATCGTGGCCGGGCTGAGTGAATTCCTAAGCCGCCGCGCGATCGTCCGGGACCCGACAGGCGCCGCCGTCTGGATATACAGATTCAGAATCTCCGTAAATATCTGGCATCGCCGCAGTTCAAATGTGTCGCTGTTTCTCTTTATATGGATTCTAGTTACGCTCATATTTCTTCCGCGCCTACTTCTATTTTAGCACTCAATTTAGTTGAGTGCTAATTCCTATATTATGTGAGCGGCTATAGCTTGTCAAGCGGAAAACCAAGCTTCTGATGGATCTGCCGGATGGCTTCTGTCTCTTTAGCCGCCTCTTCTTCCATCTTGAGGTAACGATAGAGAGCAAGAAGATTCTCATGGGCGAGCAGGTAATTTGGACTGGAGACGATGGACTTTTGGTAGTATTCGACAGCGCTTAATAAATCACCCCGCTTTTGATAAACCGCTCCTACATTATTCAACGCTTCGGCATAAGTCGGCAAAATGTCCAGGGAACGATTAAAGTATTCCTCCGCCTTCTCGATCTCTCCTTTGCGAAAATAATAGACCCCGAGGTTATTATTCGCGCGGAAACTGGCGCGGGTGTTGTTGACGGTTGAGAGATACAGTTTTTCTTCATCGCCCCATTCCCGCGTTCGCAAGAAGGTCAATGACAATAGACAAAGGAGAATGAGCACACCCAGTAGGGGCAGGCCCCTGTGCCTGTCCAAATGAAAGATTGTAGGGGCGGGTTTGAAACCCGCCCCTACGAAGGGCAACCACGGGGGGTTGCCCCTACGAAAAGCAGGAATCATTAAGGCGACCACAGCGATAAAAAAACCGATGGAGGGTATATACAAATAATGTTCCGCGATCGCGGTATTAAGCGGCAGGAAATTTGAGACAGGAACTAATCCGCCCAAATACCAAAAGAGCCCAAACGCGGCGATTTTATTCCGTCCCTTAAGAAACCACCCCAACGCTATCAGCCACGCGATTCCAATCATTGCCGCGATCCCCAAAGGGTCGCACCACGAACTAGCGATTGGGACGTCGTGATCCATATGAAGATTCACCGGCCAAAAAAGAAGCCGCAGATAAATCCAGTGAACCCTGGCCGCGGTCAGTAAACGGATCCAAAGATTGTCGCTGAAGGGGTCCGCCTGCGCCCCTTTCCAGAAAGGAATATGGAGAAAATCCAGGACGGTCGATCTCAAAACAAGATAAAGAATAGCAATGATCACAAAAGGAATCACGAAACGAAATTGTCTTTTGGACGTCTGTAGGGGCGCGATTAATCGCGCCCCTACCTCATAGAGGACTAGAAAAAATGGAAGCAGAATTCCCATCTCTTTGGAAAGCAATGCCGCGATGAAGAGAACGAGCGCTAACCCAAAAGAGAACCGGCTCCCCTCTTGGCGAAAAACAAGATACTGATGAAAACCGGTCAGCAGGAAGAAACCCATCAATAACTCCGGACGATGGG
>JACOVV010000047.1 GCA_016177145.1 Candidatus Omnitrophota bacterium
ATTAATTGCGCCCCTACAGCCAGAATCATTCTCTCTTTGGCAATCCGTCTTACTCATTGACGGCCGTACCGGCTGGATTCAAAAAGATCAAATATCCTCTTTTGGGGGCGGTTCACAAACCGCCCCTACTCAATTACGACAAAAAATCGTGGCAACCGCGAGAACCCTTCTTGGCAAACCTTATCACTGGGGTGGACTCTCTGAAGGTGTGGATTGCTCCGGGCTGGTTTATCTCTGTTATCGCGCCAATGGTATTGACCTGCCGCGCGACGCGCATGAACAATTTATGAAAAGCAGGATTATGGATATTCCTGCAGGGGCGAACGGCCGTTCGCCCCTGCAACCGGCCGACCTGATCTTTCTCTCCTCTGAAGAAAACCCAAACCGAATGACTCACGTCATGCTCTACTCCGGCGATGGTAACATCATTGAAGGCCCCGGCACCGGAACATTTGTCCATGAGATCAGCATGTCAGAGAAACTCAAGGGAATCCCGCAAAGAAGAATCCATTCCGCAACTGTGCTAAAATAGGGGTGTGAGTCCACTTTGCATTACTGATTTTTCGATCACTCCCTGGAACCTTCCATTAAAACTCCCATTTGTGACAGCGCTGGGACAAAAAGAAATCAGCCATAATCTTCTTGTCACCCTTCAACTTTCAGATGGATCGGTCGGCCAAGGAGAAGCCTCTGAGTCTTTAGCAATGCCTCATCAGACTCAGGCGGTGATGGAAAATGCATTAGAAAAAATTCGTGAGCAAACAGTAGGAAAACCGATGCCGAACATTCCGGCGGTCTACTCACTCTGCCGGACCGCCTGGAAGACAGCCTCCAATACCCCTACGGCTGTTTCTGCGTTTGAGTGCGCCCTCTTCGACAGTTTCTGCAAAAGTCAGGGGCAAACCATGTGGCAGTTCTTCGGCGGCAAGAAACACCTCCTGCACACCAGTTTTACCATCTCCGTCTGGCCAACGGCTCTGGCAGGCAAGGTGGCGCGTGAATTTTATCAAGGAGGGTTCCGCCAGTTTAAAATCAAAGTCAGCGGCGATCTCGAACAGGATCTCTTCAGGGTTAGAACAGTCGCCCACGCGGTCCCTCTGACCACCTTATGGGTAGATGCCAATCAATCCTTTGATGTGGAGTCGGCGCTTCGATTTTTGTCAGGGTTGAAGCGATGGAACATTCCCATCCTTTTCCTGGAGCAGCCGTTAAAAAAGAACGACTGGAAGGGATTGAAAGAACTTCGCAAAAAAACAAAGATCTCCATCGCTCTGGACGAATCATTGCAAAACCCTGCCGATGCAAGAAAGATTATTCAGGGAGGCCTTGCGGATATTCTGACGATTAAACTTGCCAAATCAGGAATCACAGGAGCATTGGAGATCATCAAAATGGCAAGACCCAAACGGCTGCACCTGATGATTAGCTGTATGGCGGAATCAGCGCGAGGATTAGCGGCAAGCGTTCATTTGGCGGCGGGCGTGGGGGCATTCAAATATATTGACCTCGATTCTCACCTCCTTGTAGATTCACCTGTCGAAAACTGTCAATTCACTTCGGACGGCAATCTTTTGAAAATATGAACGACCTTGCCGCGCTTCTGGCATTGATCGGCATCGTATTGTTAGTCCTTTACGCAAGCCGCAGGAATTTTTTGTCTCCTCTCTTTCGCGTCACCCCCATTCCTTTCTGGTGTTATTTTTTACCGATGATTTTCGGCGCGGCCGGGTTCTTAACAAGGGAATCCCCTATCCATTTGCTTCTATCCAAACAACTCTTGCCGATTTGTCTCGTTTTCCTCCTGATCGGGACTGATCTTCGTTCCTTGATTCAAATGGGGAAAACGGCGTTTATCGCCATGTTAACCGCTGCCATCGGCATTTTAGTAGGCGCCTGGGGTACTTTCGCTCTTTTCGGCCGATGGCTTGGCGAAAATTCGTGGATGGGATTCGGCGCGCTCTCCGCCAGTTGGATCGGCGGAAGCATGAACATGCTGGCAGTCAAAGAGAGTATCGGCGTTCCAGATTCGATCTTCGCTCCCCTGGTGATTGTGGACGCGTTTTTATCTTATAGCTGGATGGGGATTCTGATCGCGGCTTCGGGGTGGCAGGAGAGATGGAACGACTCATTACCCTCTGTCATTGCGAGGAGTCCCGCCCTGAGCCTGTCTCCGCCAAAGGCGGATGCGCCTCTGGCGCAGAAGGGCGGAACGACGAAGCAATCTAGTTTTAAAAACGAGATTGCTTCGACCGGCTTCGCCGGTCTCGCAATGACGATTTTTCTATTTCTGATTGTTGCGATCTTTATTTCTTTCTCGTGCCAGTGGCTTGGTTCGAAATTGCCCCCCGTCGGAGGACTCTTCACCGCTTACACCTGGACAGTATTACTTGTCAGCACATTCTCTCTCTTGCTCTCCCTAACTCCTCTCTCACGGTTCGCCAACGACAAAACCACGAAATTCGGCTACTTTCTTCTTTTTCTCCTCTTAACTTCCATCGGCGCCAGGGTGGACATCAGCGCCATCGCGCAAGCCCCTCTTTTCCTGGCCGCTGGGATCGTCTGGATTTTGATTCATGCCTTGGTCTTGCTGGCGGCAGGGCGCTTTTTTAAAATTCCCCTGTTTTTTCTCGCCACTGCCAGCCAAGCCAACATCGGCGGCCCCGCCTCAGCCCCCATTGTCGCGGCCGTGTATCAACCACAGATGGCTTCAGTGGGACTGCTGATGGCGATTCTTGGGAATGTGTTGGGAACCTACTTGGGACTTCTATCGGCGTCGGTCTGCCGAGCGATTGGAAATTAGGAAGTTCTACGACCGTTGACACAGTAAGATTTC
>JACOVV010000042.1 GCA_016177145.1 Candidatus Omnitrophota bacterium
ACATAATCGTAAATAGCTCTGGTCTTTTCAAGGGTCCCTTTCCTCCCTTTTGTCACCTGAGCCGCCAATTCCCGAATCCGGGGGCTGATCGTCATCAGGCGATTGGGCGCTAAATATTTGCTTGACTCCCATGGATCCTCGCTGATAACCCCGATGGGGATTGGGCGTTTTTCTTGAGACCGATTCGAATACTCAATCCTCTGGACTTTGTAATGGACGCGAATATGGAAAGGGACCTGCGGTGACCTTAAGGCATAGTGGAGAATTTTGTTATCATAGGTTTTATCGAACGTGATACGGTAATTACTGTTGGGCTCGATGGTAATTTTCTCAATCTTCTGGTAGTCGTTCTCCGGCATCAGCGGAAGCCAAATGTTTATATCCCTGGTATCCTGCGGGATTTGATCCAAATGAACGTCATAGTCAAATTCGACATAACGTTCCTTCGGGGCTCTGGCTGGACTAAAGATGCCTGTCAGAACGAAGGAGAACAAAGAGGAAATTCCAATGAATTCCAAAGCAAACTTTTTCATTGATCTTTACCTTTGACGGCCGGCCTCTCGCTCAGAAGTTCTTCCAGTTTAACCACATCCACTACCGGCAGATTACAGACGTAATTTTCGCAGACATAAACGGTCGGCTTTCCGGACAAAGCGACCTGCTCTTTAACAAAGGGGGCCAGGGCTTCTATCGTTGAGGCGAGTTCTTCCCGCTGAGGATGTAAAACAACTACCTTATTGGGAAGAAATTTCCGGTAAACCGCTCGAATCATCTCCCCTGTTCCCGGATCTTCGGCGTCTCCGGCGATCACAATTTCCTGAGACGGGCCAACGGCAAAGTCAAACGCAATCAACATTTGAGGATAAGAGTAAGGAGACGCCGTCAACTCAGATGAAAACGCGTTAAACGATTTTTCGGCATACCGTTCCATTTCACGATCCATCGTCAGCCGCCCCAAACGAAGAAGAGACAAAGCGGCAACAGAGTTCCCTGAGGGGAGAGCCCCGTCGTAAAGTTCTTTGGACTTCGCGATCAATTTTTCAGCGTCATGTGCCGTGAAGAAAAATCCTCCTCCGGATTCATCCCAAAACAACCGAATCATTTCCTTTGTGATCCGTTGAGCGGCTTCTAAATACTTCACCTCAAAGGTCGCTTCATAGAGATCCAGCAGTCCGTTTGAAAAGAAAGCATAGTCTTCAATAAATCCAGGAATAACCGCTTCGCCTTCCCGGTAACGATGCAAAAGCCGGCCGTTTTCTTCAATCATATGATTCAGGATGAAATCAGCGGCCCTTTGAGCGGCCTCCCTGTAACGGGGATTATTGAGCGCACGCGAGCCAAAAGCCAGACTCGAGATCATCAAACCGTTCCAGTCGGCCAGAATTTTATCATCCAGATGCGGCCTTAATCTTCGTTCTCTTTCATCAAAGAGTTTTTTCCTGGCCGCCTCCAATCTAGAAACAATCTCTGCAGGACTCGCGTTAAATTTCTTTGAGGCTTCTTCAATCGTGTTCGCCAAGTAGAGAATGTTTCCGTTCTTGAATTCTCCGCGGGGATCGTTGGCAACATTGCCCCCGGCTAGAACCCCATAAAGATAGCTGAACAACTCCCCGTCCTGGTCGCCTAAAATTCTAAAGAGATCGTCATGGCGCCACAGATAGAACGCCCCTTCTGATTTTTTATCGGGACTGCCGGGATCTGAAGCGCTGTCGGCGTCTTCCGCCGAATAAAACGCCCCGCCCGAATCAGTCAGGTCTCTCAACACGTATTCAAAAATATCCCGCGCGGTCCGCGCGTACTCCTCTTCGCCCGTTGCCTGATACGCCTCCAGATAAGATTTTGAGAGGATCGCCTGGTCATAAAGCATTTTCTCAAAATGAGGAACACGCCATTGGGCATCTGTCGAATAGCGGTGAAATCCTCCTCCAATATGATCGTGGATACCCCCTCTTGACATTTCCTGCAGCGTCTTCTCCACCATCTGCAAGGCGAAAGAATCACCGTTCCGTTTCCAGAACCGAAGTAAGAACGAGAGTCCATGGCTTCGGGGAAATTTCGGAGCCCCTCCAAATCCCCCATCTCGTGAATCAAATTGGGACCGGTACTGCTGGTAGCCGCCGTTTAAAACATCTTGATTGATGGAGCCCCTGTTTTCTGCCCTCTTTTTCTCCTCAGAACGGATCAAACTCGCAAGAGACTCTCCGGATTGCAGGATTTCTCCTCTTGAAGTTCTCCACTTGTCGGCTATTCCATTCAGAACAGTCACTAACCCAGGTCTTCCCCACCGATCTTCCGGAGGGAAATACGTCCCGCCGTAAAAAGGTTTTAGGTCAGGCGTTAAGAACACGTTCAACGGCCATCCCCCGGAACCGGTCATCGTCTGAACAGCGGTCATATAGACCTGGTCCACATCCGGTCTTTCTTCACGATCCACTTTAATAGAAACAAAATGACGATTCATGACTGCCGCGATAGCGGGATTAGAGAAAGACTCTTCTTCCATTACATGGCACCAATGGCAAGTAGAATAGCCAATGGAGAGAAAAATCGGTTTATCCTCTTTTTTCGCCTTTTCAAACGCTTCTTCCCCCCATGGGTACCAGTCCACCGGATTATAGGCGTGCTGCAGAAGGTAGGGACTTTTTTCCCGGATCAAACGGTTGGGATCTCTAGGCGTATTAGCCTCGGCCATTCCCGTAAAACTTAAACGCGACCTTGAGCGCATCCATTGCCCGGTTGAGCTGCGGTAACGCCTGATATCGAAAAAAAGGGCTCCTATAAGAATTGTCAAAAGAACGGCGCTCATCAAGATAAGACGGCGTTTTATCATCTTTCCTCCCTCCAAAATCAGGAAAATTAACAAACACTCTTAACCAACGAAAAGAAAAAACAAGAAGGACTAAGCGGACAAAGCGGGGGGCGCGTGGTTTGGAAACGTGGTGATATAGAAAAGTTCTTTAGGTATTTTTTCTACTGAAGGAGGCCCTGAATCTTTCCCTGGAATGGAAGTAGTGTTTTTTAAAGAGATTCCTACTCTTAGCTGATTCGCAAGCTGCAGACGGTTCGCCGGCTTCGTTTTTAACCCTGCGCCGCCTTCTAATCGTGGAAGGATCGCGTGAATAGAGGCGCAATGTTTCTTTTCTTTGAAGACATTTGCCCTGATAGCGAGCGCCGTTGACTGAGGCGCCGCGTTGTCATGGAGCCCCGCGGGCATGCCCGCGGTCCCTTTTTTTACCGCCCTGCGGGCGGAATCCTGAGCAAAGACCCCGCCCATGGGCGGGGTCTGCGTCGAAGGATCAACAAGGAGTTCACTGCCGGACTTTTGTTCGCTGGATTCCGGGAGAACGCAATGATGCAGGGAAATCAAAAAGGAAACATTACAGGCCCAAACGACCGAAAAAAGAATTCTCCCCCACTTTTGTCTGCAACAAGTCATGATTTGTTTATAACACGCTGCCGTCTTTTTTGTCAAAACTATTTCTTTAATCGCCGCTATTTTTGTTAACCCTGAGCTCGTACTCTGTTAAAAACGCTTTCTGCGCGTCGTTTAAATGTCCGGACGGCCGTTTCTCAAATATTCTCTCTAAGGCCTCATCCACCGACAGCCGGTGTTTATAGATAAGATAGGAAGCCAAGAAAGTCGTCGTTCTCCCATGTCCGTTTTTGCAGTGAATATAAACTTTGACGCTGCTTTGCACAGTATCATCCAAGACTTTCATCGCCAGATCTATCAGATCATTCGAAGGAGCGGTATCTTCCTCCCATGGGAACCAAAAGAAATATTTTACTCCTTGCGGATTATCCAGTCTTTCCGCTTCAAGCGATATGTCAGCAGCAACTCCCTTGGCCAGCAATTCCATTTCAAAATGCGTTTGGCAGCATATATAATTGCCTGCATACAAGAATTCTTCGATTTTATTGTAACTAAACTTGGTATGCTCGTGCTCCATTCGGCGAATTTCTTCAGGTGTAGACGTCATAGATCCCCCTCTCTGGTTACCTCTTTCTTCTGTTCACTATATCACGCGCCGGCCTGCCGCTGACAAGAGGATTTTCGACTTCCCCCTTGACTTTCCAGTATACTGGAAGGTATATACTTAAAGAGGATGGGAGGCAGAGAAAAAGATGGGAAATGAACAGGAGTGGACGATAGGAAAACTGGCAAAGACGGCAGGGCTTGATGCACGAACCCTCCGTTTTTATGAGGGGATTCGCCTGTTGCCAAAACCCAAGCGAACCCTCTCCGGCTATCGGCTCTATGACCCTTCGATGGTTGAACGGGTCGAGTTCATCCAAAAAGGACAAAGTCTGGGGTTAACGCTGCGGGAGATCCGGGAGATTCTGGAACTGGGAGACCGCGGGAATTGTCCTTGCGGGCATGTCAAGCGGGTCCTTCAGGCAAAACTCAAAGAGTTGGATAGAAAAATTAAAGACTTTTCGTATGTGAACCGGCGGATTCGCAAAGCCATGAACTTGCGTGGGTTACCCAAAGACTTTAAACCCAAAGGATCTGCCCTGTGCCCGACGATTGCAAGGGTTAAAAAGCTCGATAAAAAAAGTCCTTGACCTTCCAGTATGCTGGAAGATATAGACTTTGAAGTGAGGGAGGTGATAACCATGAAAGAAGCGATTCAAAAAGTGAACCTATGTCCCGCTTGCGGGGCCTGCCCTGAAGTCGCTGTCTACGACCACGAAGTCTGGATTGGTGAAAAGGGTAATCTTGCCAAGTTGAACAAAGAGGAATGGAATCAGCTCGTTGATCAGATCCGCAGCGGAGCGCTGAGAAAGATCGAAGAATGAAGAATAAAGAGGCCACACACGGGCGCTTGGAGGGTTTTAATGAAAGCGAATATCGTTGAAAAAATAGGCAATATCGGCTCTTTTCTGGCAGCGTTGGCCTGCCCGGCCTGCTTTGGCTCGTTAGCGGCGGTGGGCGCCGCTCTTGGGTTAGGTATTTTCCAACGATTTGAGGGAGCTATCGCACAACTCTTCCAAGTGCTCGTGGTGACCGCTCTGGCAGGAAATGTGATCGTCTATTTTACCCACCGCAATAAGATTGCTCTAGTGATAGGCGTTGCCAGTCCTCTCCTGATATTGAGTTCGTTTTATCTCTGGTTTGAGCCGGCGGTTCTCTATGCAGGTTTATTTGGGTTACTGCTTGCGGCGCTAGCGAATACTCTGGCAAAAAGCCGATGTAAGAGCTGCCGTATCTCCCCCATCACAGTCGAGCGCAAGTCTATCATCAAATGTCCCCACTGTGGTTTTGAAAAAGAAGAAGTGATGCCGACAGAGGCGTGTCAATATTATTATGTTTGCACAAACTGTCACAAAAAACTCAAACCCAAACAAGGAGACTGCTGCGTCTTTTGTTCCTATGGCTCCGTCAAGTGTCCGTCAAAACAAACAAGTGAAAGATAATTCCTTCCTCGATGCCGCATCTATATTTTAACTTGTTTAATTTGTTTAAACTAATAGAACACGCGCATCCAGCACGGCGCACCCTTTTTTCTTCTCGTAGACCAACAGCGGATTGATATCGAGCT
>JACOVV010000046.1 GCA_016177145.1 Candidatus Omnitrophota bacterium
CGCTCTGACCAGGCTGAGCTACACCACCGTTTTAATCCATCCTCCCCCTAATACAATATCTCCCTCATAGAAAACGACCGCCTGTCCCGGAGTGACCGCGTTCTGGGGTTCGTCAAAAACAACGCGAACCTCTCCATTCTCTTCAGGGAAGAGAGTCACAGCCGCCTTGACATGTTTGTACCGGATTTTCGCCTGAGCTTTCACAGGTTCCGATAGCTTCTCCCATGCCTGCCAATTAATTCTCTCCGCGGCGCATTCCCGCGCGAAACACTCATCGCGATCACCGATTACCAGATCCCGCGTCTGAGGATTAATCTCAACGACATAAGAAGGCCTTCCCCGGTTAACGCCCAATCCTTCTCTCTGACCGATGGTAAACTGGAAAACCCCGGAATGAGATCCCAAAACGTTTCCTCCCCGATCCACAATTCTTCCCGAAAGATCCCGTCCCTCTAACGCCTTCTTCAGGAATCCCTGTGTGTCGTGGTCGGGAATAAAACAAATCTCCTGGCTGTCCGGTTTGTCAAAAACCCGCAACCCCAACTCTTTCGCTTTTTCTCGAACCTGCTGTTTAGTAAAACTCCCAAGTGGGAACTGAGCATACGAAAGCTGCTCCTGGGTCAATCCGAATAAAACGTACGATTGATCTTTGCTGGAATCGGCCGCTTCCTTGACGACGTAACGCTTCCACTGGGAATCAAACTCCACTCGCGCGTAGTGTCCTGTAGCGATATACCGCGCCCCTAGTAACTTTACCCGTTTCCACAAAGCCAGGAATTTTACTTTATCGTTGCATTGAACGCAGGGATTCGGCGTCCGTCCTTGCGCGTACTCTTCCGTGAAATAGTCCATCACGTATTTCTTGAACTCATCTTCCACATTCAAAACGTGGAAAGGAATATCCAGGATTGCCGCGACCGACCGGGCGTCTTCGACATCACGCAGAGAACAGCAGGTCTTGGGGCTGTCGTTTTTGCACAGTTCAGAGGGCCAGGTCTTGAGCGTCATCCCAATGAGGTCATATCCCGCCTCTTTCACCAACGCGGCAGTGACGGAACTATCCACTCCTCCGCTCATCGCGACGACGACGCGCTCTTTCATAAAGATACCGCCAAACAACAAAAACCCATCATTGCAGGCCACACCGCTTCGTTAAAGCCGCATTTTCTCCGTACAGTCCAGTGAAAATAAACAGCATAGATACCCCATGACGCCAGAATCCAATCTTCTCTTCTTCCCAACCCCAAATAGCTTTCTGTCGTCTCATACGCCCAAACAATCCCAGCCGCCATACTCAGAGTCAGTAAAATAAAACCCGCTGCCATTGTCTTATGAGTTGTCAACACCCATTGATCCGTATTCACCGCCGCCTCCGGCCAAATTCCGCGTTTAGAAACGACATGAAGAACTCCGCTGATGAAGGAACTGACCAACATTGCCTGGCTTGCGATTTTCAACACCCCATGGACATGAAACCAATAGGCCCCTAGCGTAGGGACCCAAGGAACCCTCCCATCCTCCAGCCACTGCATGTCAGCCAGCAAGAAACACGCTACCATAGCCGCCATTATCCCTGGAAGAACGGTCCGCATCTGACGCGTCCCGCCCCAACAGGCCAAAAGAATCATCCAGCTCAGTAACAAGTAACTTCCATAAGGATTCGCCCAAGGGGTCCAATCGCCGGACATCCCTCTCAAAAGGAGCGCCAGGGTTATACCGCCAAACCCCAAGAATAAACACCCCGCCGCCGTTTGACGCCACATTTTCTCCTTTTTGACGGCAAGACCGAATCCATAGCTCATAACGGAGAACACCAGGCAAGTAGTGGTGATTTCAATGATCCACGGCTGACAATTCATTTGTTTTCCCCTGCGGGCGATGGTCTATTTTGTCCTCTTTTGGAAGAAAATAGGGGTTCAGATACCACAAAAAAAGCAAACCCGTCAATACTGTTCCCAACCCCGTATACACAATCACTTGGTCAAAATATCTTTTGACCCGAAACGTCATTTGTTTTTTACCCTCAGGATCATTTTCAAGCGGATCAAAACGATATCCACGAAAATACAGCGGCCTGACTGTTTCCAACAGAAAATTAAGAACTTTACCGTTTTTCTCCTTGATTTCAATCCAACTCTTCACTGTCTTAAGGAATTTCTTCTGCGGCGCGTACAGTAACGTGAACCCTTCATTCATTCTATTCGAGGCCTCTGCCGGCTCAGCCGAAATCCATGCCTGCCTGGACCGCCCAGTTTCTTCGGTCACTTCCACTAAAAACGCTGATGGGTCCCCAGGACTCGATTTCTTGATCATTTTAACGACAGCCCTTCCAATTTGATAGGAAGCGCCCTGTTTAGCGGGTAGTTTCATTGAAGTTTTTTTGTCAGGGATAAAAACCAACAGCCATTCTTCCTCGCTCGGATAATAACTTTTCTCGAATTCTTTTAACATGATCGAGAAGCCCAGCGGTTTCCTCTTCCCCGAATTGTCAAAGAACGCACTTGTTGTTTCTTCTTTATTGAGTGACAATACACCCTCTTCGCGCAGAAGAAGAGTCACGCCTCCGCCGAATAAAACAAGACACAACCCTATTAAAATAATGAGAGAAACTCTTTTACGCAGATGTTCCAAAGAGTTTTATTGTAGCATAGATAAAGAAGTTAGTCAGCTTTAATCACTACATAACCACGAGGGGTGCGCAGGAGAGCGTTCCCTTGAATTTGTGAGGTAGTCCTCTCGAAATCGCCCTGGTTCTGTATAGGGGTATGGTTGATTTCCAAGATAACGTCTCCAACCCGCATTCCAGCACGGTAGGCAGAACTGTTTGGGTCCACCTGGACCACGGCGACTCCAATTTCTTCTCCAATTCCCAGCCGTTGTTTTAATTCGGAAGTCAGATTTTGCGCCTGCATTCCCCTCCAAGAGAAAGTCGGAGCGCTCATCGTCCCTGGCAATTGGTCCAGCGTCTGTTGAGCGGGCGTCGAAGAGGGCCGCTCTCCAACTTTCACCTTCAGAGTCATTTCTCTTTTTTGCCGGATCATTTTTAATTCAACTTCCGCCCCAATTTTCGTCTTGCTAATCCGGCTAATCAAAGCCCGAACATTTCTGACCGGTTCTCCCTCTACGGTCCTTATCACATCGCCCGGCTTTATTCCTGCCTTGTCGGCGGGACCTCCTGGCAATACCTGCGCGATCACTATTCCATCTTGGTCAGGGAGCTCAAAATACACCGCCAAATCCTTGCTGACATCCTGGATACTCACCCCCAGCCATCCATACCGTATTTTTCTTCCCTGGATGAGATCATCCAAAATAGCTTTCGCGCGGTTGACTGGGATAGCGAATCCGATCCCTTGATAACCGCCGCTGGTGGTAAAAATAGCCACGTTGATCCCAATAACTGATCCCTGAAGGTTGACCAGAGGGCCGCCGCTGTTGCCGGGATTAATGGCGGCATCGGTTTGTATTAAATCGGTAAAATCCTGTTCTTTCCCCCCTCTGGAGAGACTTCGATTTAACGCACTGATAACACCGACGGTAACTGTCGGTTCAGGATTGGTCATCGCGAACCCAAACGGATTTCCGATGGCAATCGCCCATTCCCCTGTCCGGACAGGATCCGAGTCTCCGAGCTCAACGACGGGTAATCCCGCGGCATCGATCTTGATCACCGCCAAGTCTGACCGTGAATCTCTTCCACGTACCGCCGCGTTGAATTCACGCCCATCCGCCAATGTAACGTGAATCTGATCCGCGTCGCCAATCACATGTTCATTGGTAAGAATGTATCCCTCTGGATTAATGATAAACCCCGACCCCAGCCCGACTCGTTTGAATTCCCGGTACGGCGCCTCACCAAAGAAATCACTAAAAAATCTCTGAGTCAATTCATCTTCATAGGGGCTCAGGTAATAGTTCCGACGGACCCTTTCCGTATGAATGGTGCTGATGCTGACCACGGTCGGCCCGACTTTTTTCGCAACCGCCGTGAAGGCCTCTTGCAGCTGCACCGCGACAGAAACATCATCGGCAGAGAACACCTGATGAGAAAACACCATGCCCGCCGCCAACACCCACAAAGGACTAACGACTCGTCGCCACTTTCTCATGTATTTCCTTTTCAATCTCCTGTGCTATTTTTGGATTTTCTTTCAGGAACCCGGCCGCGTTCTCCTTCCCCTGTCCAATTTTTTCTTCTCCAAACGCCAGCCATGATCCTGTCTTCTGGATCACGTTCAACTCAGTGGCCACATCGAGGATACTCCCGATTCTCCATATCCCTTCCGTGAAAAGAATATCAAATTCCGCTTCTCTAAACGGAGGGGCCATTTTATTTTTGACCACTTTGGCCCGAATCCGGTTGCCAATGACTATCTCTCCGTTCTTGATGGCCTCTTTTCTGCGCAGATCAATCCTGACGGAGGTATAAAACTTCAACGCCCGCCCGCCTGTGGTCGTCTCAGGATTACCGAACATGACTCCCAATTTCTCTCGGATCTGGTTGATGAAAATAACACAGGTCTTTGATTTGCTGATTGCCGCGGTTAATTTACGAAGCGCTTGCGACATTAAACGCGCCTGCAGCCCCATAGTGGGCTGTCCCATGTCACCTTTAAGTTCCGCCGCCGGAACCAATGCGGCTACCGAATCAACCACGACCAGGTCAATGGAGTTGCTTCGGATGAGCATTTCGGCGATCTCTAACGCCTGTTCCCCCGTGTCCGGCTGGGAAATCAGCAAATCGTCCAGGTTGACCCCTAACTTCCTAGCGTATCCCGGATCTAAAGCGTGTTCCGCGTCAATAAACGCCGCGACCCCTCCCTGTTTTTGGGTCTCGGCGATAATGCTCAAAGTCAAAGTAGTTTTACCGCTCGATTCCGGCCCAAAGAGCTCCACGATTCTCCCTCTCGGCACACCGCCAATTCCGAGCGCGAGGTCTAAGGAAAGCGCGCCGGTCGGAATCACGGGGACATTAATCTTGATATCCTTTCCCAGACGCATGATCGCCCCTTTTCCAAACTGTTTCTCGATCTGAGAGACCGCCAGTTCTACCGCTTTGTCCCGGTCCCCTTGAGCATGGGTTATTTTCTTCTCCTCTTTTTCTTTCGCTTTCTCCACCATGACTGCCTCCTTTAACGAGCGTGCAAGTTACGTCACCCCTTAAACTCGCTCAGTGTGACGTAACTTGCTGCGCGAATTAACCCTGAGCTTGTCGAAGGGTTTAAAGAGTTCTTCAAACTGTTTTAATATGATATATCAACTGTCCCTTCAGGTCAAAGATCAAAAGTCTGGTTCCATTTATAGAGACGCAGCCACCCGGGAAATTCTTTCAAAAATTTTTACCGGCGCCAAGAGGTTGTGCTATAGTAAATTTGATGCGCATTGAACTCATCGCTGTTGGCACCGAATTGCTGCTGGGTCATACCATTAATACGAACGCCGCTTGGCTCTCACAGGAACTCGCTAAAATCGGCGTTGACGTCTTCTTCCAGTCCACTGTTGGAGATAATCCTTCCAGGATCAAGCAAGTTTTGTCTCTTGCCAGCGGACGTTCCGACGGCATCATTGTGACAGGGGGGCTTGGCCCAACAGAGGATGATATCACGACCCAAGCCATTGCCGAATTCGCCCGCCGCCCTTTGATTTTTCATCCCAAGATCCTCAAAAAAATCAGGAACCGGTTCCAACGACGTAAAATCGCTATGTCAAAGCTCAATGAACGCCAGGCCTACCTTCCGAAAGAGGCGCGTGAAATCTCCAATTCAGTAGGGACGGCGCCGGGGTTTATTCTTTTTGGGGACAGTCCCCAAAAAACGGGGACAGTCCCCATCATTGCACTTCCCGGCGTGCCGCGGGAAATGAAACCGATGTTCTTGCAAACAGTCCGCCCCTTCTTACAAAAGCACGGGAAAACCATTTCAGTTCTTGTCTGCAAAACCCTGCGCACTACCGGGCTCCCCGAATCCACTATCGCCGCCAGAGTTACGAAATGGCTCAAACTGAAACCTCCCGTCACCGTCGGAATATACGCTCACTTGGGAGAAGTAGATCTGCGCGTCATGGCCAAAGGGGAAACCCCAAAAAAAGCGGAGCGCGCCATCGCTAAAATCGAAAAGGAGATCCGGCCTAAAATTAAAGACGTTTCCTTCGGGAGCGATGAAGATACTTTGGAATCCGTTGTCGTTAATCACCTGATCGCGCGAAAGAAAACTCTCGCGGTCGTGGAATCGTGCACGGGGGGGCTTCTCGCTCATCGCGTCACCAATGTTTCCGGCAGTTCTAAAATACTGACTCAGGGATTGGTCACTTACAGTAACAAGAGTAAAACCAACCTGCTCGGAGTTCCCGCCGGTTTACTCAAAAAGAAAGGGGCTGTCAGCCGAGAGGTCGCTTTACTGATGGCTCAAAGGATTCGGCAGACTGCCGGAACTACCTTTGGAATAGGAATCACCGGAATTGCGGGACCCACGGGAGGGACAAAGAAAAAACCGGTTGGGCTGGTCTATATCGCCCTCGCGACGTCTCAAAAAACCTACTGCTCGGAGCTTTTCCTGAAAGGAAGCCGAGAAGAAATCAAATGGCAGGCGACACAGAACGCCCTTAACGGATTGAGATTAGAGTTGATGAAAACATGACCCAACCCAATTGAAAACCGCGAATATAATGAAATAAAAAACTGTTTAACGCCGTCAAGATTTCTGCTCATCGTTCCCCTTTTTATCGCCGTTGTTCTCATCTAACCCTTCTTTGGTCGATTTTTTGAATTCCTGAATCCCTTTTCCCAGCGCTCGTCCGATTTCCGGCAGGCGGCTGGCGCCAAAAAGAAGCAGGCAGATTAAAAGAATCACCACTAATTCCTGAAAACCGATTCCAAACATAGTTCACCTCACCGTTGCCGGAGCAAAACATAATCGGCAAGCATTAGCAGTGATTCGCGCGCCGGCCGCTCTTCTAATTTTTCAAGATTTTCCCTGGCGGTATCCATGTACCCCCGGGCGCGGTCCATCGCTCTCTCCAGACTGCCGGACTCAACCAAAAGATTCTTGAGCTTTTGCATTTCGCCGTCTTGTATTCCTGCCGTATAAAGCCGCTCCAGGAAATCCTTTTGTTCCGGCGCTGAATGATAAAGATCAACGATCGGCAAAGTGACCTTGCCCCGCAATAAATCTAGCCCGCATGGTTTCCCCAGTATTTTTTCATCACCGGTGATATCCAAGTAGTCATCCACTATCTGAAACGCCATCCCAAAATTAAGGCCAAATTGATAGAGAAGTTCTTGTTCCCTCTCAGAACCCCGCGACAAATACGCGCCGGACTGACAGCAGGCGGCCATTAGGCAAGCCGTTTTTTTATGGATCAGCTTCAGATAATACGCCTCGCTCAAATTGGGAGTCTCTTTAAGATAGGCCTGTGTGAACTCCCCCAGGCACATCTGCGTGGTGGCGTCGGAAATCCACTGCAGAAGTTTCGCGTCTTCCAGAGAGGAAAGCATACTACTCGCCTTCGCGTAGAGAAAATCCCCCAAAAGAATCGCGATTTTATTGCCCAAAACGGAGTTAACCGTTTTCTCATCTCTGCGCAGGGCCGCTTCGTCAATGACGTCGTCATGCGCCAGCGTCGCCACGTGGATCATTTCCATCGCCGCGGCCGCGACATAGCTTGCCTCTGATGGAAACCGATCTGCTTGGGCGGAAAACAACAGTAACGCCGGCCGCAGGCGTTTTCCTTTCCCTTGAATCAACGCTTTAGCGACTTCCCCTGCGTATTCCCCGTCAGCCGCCAGCTCTCGCGTGATGACTTCCTCAGTCCGCGCCAATGCCTGGCTGATCGGTTCATAGATCACTTCAAGATCCAATAGCGGAACCCGGCTTTGCACCAGTTATTTTTCTCCAATCACTACGTGAACAACGCCCATTGTTAAAGGAAATATCTTAACGCTGGCAAATCCAACCCGTTTCATCGCGCCGGCAATTTCCTGTGGGCTTTGAAACATCATGACTGATTGATTTAAATAGTCAAAAGGCCAGCGTTTCCCGCAAAGAAGATCCCCCATTCGCGGCACGACTTTTCCCATGTAAAAACGATATAATATTTCCACGGCTCTGTTCGCAGGCCGTGTGATTTCAAGCACTATCAGTTTACCGCGACTATCCAAAACTTTCAAGCATTCCCGTAAAGTTTTGTCCACATCGCTGACATTGCGCAGAACAAACGCCATTATGATACAGTCCACGCTTGCCGGCTGAAAAGGGATCTGCTCCGCTCTGGCGAGAACCGGCAGAAACGGAACTTTGATCTTAGCGGCTGATTGTTTCAGCATTTCTGGAGCAATGTCCATGCCGTAAATCCGGCCGCTGGGGCCAATTTTTCCGGCGGCGCAGACACTAAAATCTCCCGTTCCAGTACCGATGTCCAAAACGGTCATGCCCGCGGTAACTTCTCCTAACCGGATACTCTTTTCCCGCCAAGCACAGTCCTGTCCCAGACTCGAGACCCTGTTAAAAAGGTCATAGCGCGGGCTGATTGTGTCAAACAACTCGCGCATTTTGGATTCTTTGGGGTGAATTGGATTCATGAAGGTTTATTGCAATCAATTCAATGTAGGGGCGGGTTTTAAACCCGCCCCTACAATATATTTATTATTGCCTCGTTATAATCGTTGGAATGCTTTTTGAAACACCGCGATTGTTTTGTCAATAACCTTACGGCTGTGCGCTCGTGACACAAACACCGTTTCATACGCGCTCGGCGGCAAATAGATTCCTTCATTCAAGAATAAATGAAACAACCGATTGTACTGCTTTGGATCCTTGAAACTCAGCCCCAGCATCGAGCCGATATGCGGAGTATCTAATGCAATTCCGCTTTGGCCAGCTGTTTCCTTGATCGCCTTTGCCAAAGAATCAGTGTTTCTCTCCAGAGTTTTATAGAGTTGTGTATTTAACTGCGCCAGTGTCGCCAGCCCCGCCGTGCAGGCGACCGGATTGCCCGAAAGCGTTCCGGCCTGGTAAACCGACCCTTCCGGCGCCAGTAAGTCCATTAGTTCTTTTCTTCCGCCAAACGCGGCCAGCGGAAACCCGCCGCCGACGATTTTCCCGAGCGTCGTTAAATCCGGTTTAATTCCATAAACCTTCTGCGCGCCGCCGTCACTGACGCGAAACCCCGTAATGACTTCATCAAAAATCAGAACCGTCCCTATTTTTTCGGTTAACTCCCGAAGATCCGCGAGGAAATTTTTCTTCGGCAGCACCACTCCCATGTTGCCAGCCACCGGTTCGACAATCACCGCGGCAATCTCCTTGCCGTGATCTTTTAGAACCTGCCTGACCGCGTCAATATCGTTGTAAGGAACTGAAAATGTCTTGGCGGTAAATTCGGCGGGAACCCCGGCGCTTGAGGAAATCCCAAAACTCATCACTCCGGAACCGGCCTTGACCAGCAATGAATCGGAATGTCCATGATAACAGCCGTTGAATTTCAGAATCCCCGGCCGTTTGGTAAAACCCCGCGCCACCCGCAAAGCGCTCATCACCGCTTCGGTGCCGGAATTGACAAGACGAACTTTTTCTATCGAAGGAAACTGCCGTGTAATCTTTTCGGCAAGTTCCACTTCCAGCGGCGTACAGGCGCCGTAACTGGTTCCGTTAGAGCAGGCCTTCTGGACAGCGCTGACCACTTTCGGATCGGCATGCCCCAGAATCAACGCTCCCCACGACATGCAGTAATCAATATATCTCTTACCGTCAACGCTCTCTAAATAAGCCCCTTTGCCCCGCTTAAAAAAAATCGGCGTCCCGCCGACCGCCTTAAACGAGCGGACCGGGCTATTGACCCCGCCGGGGATTTTTTGGATAGCTCTCTGCCAAAGCTGGTCATTGGTCATAACTTGTTCTTATCTCATTATTTTCTGGCGGCGTCAACCAGCCCGGTACATTTGGACGGTCGCCTTTTCAAGAGTGATTAAACCCTCTTTGACCATCTCATCCAGAAAGGGAAGAAACAGGTTAATTTTTTCTTCACTATCCACGATCTCGATAATGATGGGGAGATCTTCCGACAATCGCAATAACTTGGTCGTGTGCAGGTGGCTTTTGCATCCAAACCCCATGAATCCCTTGATCGCGGTCGCCCCGGCCATCCCTTCTTTACGAGCCAGGTGGACAATCGCTTCATAGAGCGGCTGGTGATGCCACCGGTCCGCCTCGCCAATAAAAATCCGGAGTAATTTTCCTTCAGTTGGAATATTCATCGCCCCTCCTTTAGAATTCAGCTTATAAATCATTTCAGACAATCTGTCATTGCGAGCGAAGCCTCCGCCTTAGGCGGAAGGCGAGCGAAGCAATCTCGCTTTAAAGACGCGATTGCTTCGTCGGCCCTAAGGGCCTCCTCGCAATGACTACTGATAAGGTACCTCCTAAATAATTCTTCCCAAAAGAACTCCCGCCCTGAAAATAAAAAATCCGGCGGCCACGCTACCGGCCAGATTCCAAAACGCCAGCCACATCTCGCCGTCTTTCATCAAATTGGACGTTTCCAGCATCCAGGTGGAAAAAGTCGTGAACGCGCCGCAGA
>JACOVV010000055.1 GCA_016177145.1 Candidatus Omnitrophota bacterium
GAATTTGTCGGGGGAGCGGCCTACATCGCAGAACTGGCCGCCGCTGTTCCCACATCAGCCAATGTGCGCCATCACGCCAAAATTGTCCGTGACAAAGCCGTTGCGCGCCACCTCATTCGCACAGCGACTCAAATTGTAACAGATAGTTTTGAGTTCGGCGCCGACGTGGAGGCGCTGCTGGATCGGGCCGAAAAGAACATTTTTGAGATTGCCATGAAGCGGGTTGAAACTACAATGGTCCCCATCAAGGAAATTATCAAAGACAGTATCGAAACCATCGATGAGTTATACCAGAAAAAGGCCCACGTCACGGGATTGGGCACTAGTTTCACTGAAATTGACGTCATGACCGCGGGACTGCAAAAATCGGATCTCATCGTGATTGCCGGGCGTCCTTCCATGGGCAAAAGCGCTTTTGTCTGCAGTATCGCGGAAAACGTGGCGGTTATCGACAAAAGACCGGTTGTTTTTTTTAGTTTAGAAATGTCAAAAGAACAATTGGTGCAGAGGATGCTTTGTTCTTACGCCCGCGTCGACGCACATCGTGTTCGCACCGGTTTTCTGGGACAGTCCGATTGGCCCAAGCTCACCAGCGCGGCGGGAAAATTAGCGGAAGCGGCCCTCTATATCGATGACACGCCGGCGGTATCGGCCCTTGAAATCCGCGCAAAAGCGCGGCGGCTCAAAGCCCGTTTTGACATTCAACTGGTGATTGTGGACTATCTGCAGTTGATGCGTGGGACGGCCGGAGTGGAGAACCGCCAACAGGAGATTTCCGAAATTTCAATGGGACTCAAAGCGCTGGCGCGTGAATTGTCCGTTCCCGTGATCGCGATCAGCCAGCTCTCCAGGGCCGTTGAGTCCAGATCGGATCATCGGCCCCAGCTTTCCGATCTCAGGGAATCGGGAGCGATTGAACAGGACGCCGACGTCGTGATGCTCTTGTTACGAGAAGAGTATTATAACCCCACGGAAGAAAATAAAGGGAAGGCGGAAGTGATCATTGCCAAACAAAGAAACGGTCCCGTCGGTTCCGTTGAACTGGCTTTCATCAAAGAATTCACTCGCTTTGCCAATTTGGCGAAAGTAGAATATAATAACACTCTATGAATTTATCCTTTCTTAAGAAGACCCGTTGGCTGGTGGTTATTTTTTGTTTCTTGAGCGTTATCCAGGGAACGATCGAAGAGGTCCTGGCGGAGGAAAGACAAGTCAAAGCTGTTAACGTTCAGGAAAACCAAACTGTCAGCAGCGCCATCATTCTTTCTAAAATCAGGACAAAAGCAGGAGAGCCGTTCTCTCAAACGGTTCTCGATCAAGATATCAAGCGCCTCTACGGCACAGGGTTCTTCAATGACGTCAAAGTGGACCTGCAGGAGGAAGGGGACGGCATTGTGGTGATCTTTCTGGTGACTGAGAAGCCGGGCTTGACAGAGGTGCGATTCGTCGGTAATAAGGTTTTCCGCGAGCAAAAATTAAAAGAAATGCTTCATATTAAGGAAGGGATGGCCTTAGATCAACAGCAGCTCACCGAAGATCTGGTTGAGATCGAAAATCTCTATAAGAAGAAAGGATACGCCCAGGTCAAAGTGAGTCACGAATTGCTGAAAGATCCTGAAACAGGCGAGAACCAGCTGCAAGTCATCATTGAAGAAGGGCCTCGGATACGGATTAAAGCAATAAAATTCACAGGCAATGAACACTATTCAGCGAAACGTTTGTTCAAGGTGGTCAGAACGCGCAAAGACACTCTCTTGACCTCCGGGTTTATTAAGTCGGAAGAAATCCGCGTTGATGTGGAGCGGCTCAAGGTATTTTATGAGAATGAAGGATATTTGGATATTCAGGTCAGGGAGGGTTGGGAAGAGAGATCCGGCGGGAAATCCATGTCGCTCATTTTCCACATCGAAGAAGGGAAACGGTACTTTGTCGGGGATGTCAGCGTTAAAGGGAATGAGCTTTATCCCCAGTCGGAAATCACCCAATTAATAAAAATTCAGAGCGGGGATTCCTTCAGCCGGCAGAAGATACGCGAAGATTTAAACCGTCTTAAAGAATATTATTACGATC
>JACOVV010000044.1 GCA_016177145.1 Candidatus Omnitrophota bacterium
CTGCAGGATATTTCTCAGCTACTTTTGCGTCTCTTCTTTCTTCCCCTCTAATCCTTTAAGCCGGCTTTTGACCGCGGATTCCTGGCCATTCTCGGTTGGTTCATAATATTTCCGCTTCTGTTTTAAATACTCCTGATCCACGTAGTGCCCCTCATAATCGTGCGCGTATTTATATCCTTGTCCGTCTCCTAGTTTCTTAGCCCCGTGGTAACTGGCATCCCGCAAATGCTCCGGCACTTCCAATAATCTTCCTTCTTCCACATCCTTCCATGCCCGTTCGATCCCCAGATAAGAAGCGTTGCTCTTCGGCGCGCAGGCGATGTACACGACCGCCTGCGCTAGAGGGATTCTTGCTTCAGGCATTCCGACAAACTCCGAAACCTGCAGGGCGGCGTTGGCGACGACCAATGCCTGCGGATCGGCGTTGCCGACATCTTCCGCCGCGCAGATCACAATTCGACGAGCGATAAATCGAGGGTCTTCCCCCGCATAGAGCATTTTCGCTAACCAATACAATGCCGCGTCCGGATCCGAACCGCGCATGCTTTTGATGAAAGCGGAGATCGTATCGTAGTGGGAATCGTCTTCCCGGTCATAGACCACCTGTTTTTTCTGGATAGATTCTTCGGCAACGGCCGTTGTGATTTCGATGATGCCTTCCTTGTTCGGCGCCGTGGTCAACACTGCAATTTCTAAAGCATTCAGCGCTCGCCGAGCATCACCATCGCTGACCTTTGCCCAGTGTTCCAAGAGGTCATCACCGATTTTTAATTTCATCCTCCCCAACCCACGCTCGGAATCTTTGACCGCCGTCTTTAGGATGAATACGATATCTTTCTCCGCGAGCGGCCTAAACTCTAAGACGAGTGAGCGGGATAACAGCGGCGAGACGATTGAGAAAAAGGGATTGAGCGTCGTCGCTCCGATTAAAATCACGTCGCCCGATTCCACTTCCGGCATCAACACATCCTGCTGGGCGCGGTTGAAACGGTGGATTTCATCGATAAAAATAATCGTCTGTTTTCCGTCGAGCTGTTTTTGTTTCTTTGCCGCGTCCAGAAGTTTTCTCAGCTCCGCGACATTGGATGAGACCGCGTTAATCTGTTGAAAACGCGCCTGCGTGACTCGGCCAATCACTTCCGCCAGCGTCGTCTTCCCCGTCCCCGGAGGGCCATACAAAATCACCGAGCTCAACCGCCCCGCGGCGATCGCCCGACGCAATAATTTTCCTTCGCCCAGGATCGGTTCCTGTCCAACGATCTCATCCAGCGTCCTCGGCCGCATCCGAAACGCCAGCGGCTCCGCACCAGAGCGTTTCTTTCTTTCAGAAGTCTCGAACAAATCTGTGGACGCCATTTTTATTATTATTCACCGCGGAACACACGGAGGTTACATTACTTCTTTCGTAATTCTCTCAAAATCATCCAACGAATAAAACTCGACGATGATTCTTCCGCCAACGCGGGCGGTTTCGATTTTCACTTTAGTGCCGAAACGCTTGCTTAATTTTTCTTCCATTTCCAAAAGATGCGGATCGTCCGGCGAGAGGTAATTTTTTCTCCGACGCTGCTTGGCCGCTTTGGGCGCGACCGGCGCCGCCCACCGTTCGGCCTGACGCACGGTAAGGTTCTCGCGAATAATTCTTCGCGCCAGTTCCAATTGCGCTGTCTCCTCTTTCACCATGAGAATCGCCCGCGCGTGTCCTGCCTGTAGTTTTCCTTCCAAAAGGTATTGCTGGATCTCTTGCGGTAGTGATAATAGACGAATCGCGTTAGCGACGGTGGCACGGTCCTTGCCGACCTTTTGTCCGATCTGTTCCTGCGTCATCGCGAACTCGACTGAAAGCCGCTGATACGCTTTCCCTTCTTCAATCGGATTGAGGTTTTCTCTCTGGATATTCTCGATGAGCGCAATCTCTAGCGCTTCGCCATCAGAAACATTTCGGATAACAACTGGAATTTTTTCAAGCCCCGCCTGCTGTGCCGCTAAAAATCGCCGCTCTCCGGCAATTAACTCATACTCCCCGCTACTTTCTGTTTTTCGAACAACAATCGGTTGAATCACTCCCTTTTCTTTGATGGATGCTGATAATTCTCTAATACTCTCTGGATTAAATAAGGTTCGCGGCTGGTGTTTTCCGGTCTTTATCTGGCCTACCTCTAACCACCGGAACCCTTCTTTCGGCAACGGCTCCTCTTGTTGCGAAAGAGCTTTTGCCAATGCTTCCCTTTGTGGAGGCAATTCCAAAGAAGCCAAACCCGTTTCTCCAGCAAGAATTGTCACTTCCGGCAGGTCACGAATGAGCGCTTTGAGACCTCGACCAAGACTTTTTCTCTCTTCAGACATTGTAACCCCCTTTTGATAAATTAGTTATGACTATTTATAACCCCTTCTGGAGGGATTCTAAAAACTGAATCTGTTTCACGTGAAACTATATTCTGTGAAGGAGCTTTTATTTCTTGATTTATACTCGTTTCTGCAGACTGTTCCAGACTTGATGTTTCATGTGGAACAATCGTCTCATTCCCTAATACTTTCTGCGCTTGAGTTTTTTCCGTTAACTGCTCTCTGGCGCTCTTGGTATCACACGGTTCATTTTTCTTCAAAAACTCAATTGCAAGTTCCTTATATTTAATTGAGCCCTGTGAATGTTTGTCGTGAAACCATATCGGTTTCCCAAAACTGGGGGCTTCGCTCAGTTTGACGCTTCGTGGGATCACGGATTCATAGACTTTACCAGGCAAGAATTCTTTTACCTCTTTAATGACTTCCTGAGTTAAGTTGGTCCTAAAATCGGCCATCGTCATCACAATCCCTTCGATCTGCAAGGAGCGGTTGATGCTTTTTTGAACCATTTGGATGGTGGTCATGAGCTGTCCAAGCCCTTCAAGCGCGTAATATTCACACTGTAGCGGGATAATGAGTGAAGAAGAAGCGCAGAGAGCATTGAGCGTCAGTAAACCTAATGAAGGGGGACTGTCAATGAAGATGTAATCATATTGTCCAGATAATCTATCTAGAGCATCCTTTAGTTTAAATTCTCTCCCAATTTCACTGACCAGCTCTACTTCAGCGCCAATAAGATCGGTGTTACTGGGAACCAAGGACAAATTTTCTACAGCGGTCAGCGTGATAACCTCTACCGCTTCAGCTTTCCCAATGAGAAGATCGTAGCTCGTCTTCTGAAGATTTGTCTTATCAATTCCTAAGCCGCTGGTGGTATTTCCTTGCGGGTCCAAATCAACGAGAAGGATTTTCTTTTTTTCGAGAGCGAGAAAGGTGGAGAGGTTGATTGCCGTCGTCGTTTTTCCAACTCCCCCTTTTTGGTTGCAGACAACGATAATCTTTGCCATTAACAGTTAGTATACCGCTGTATTGGAAATTTTCAAGAAAAAAGAAGTTTTTTGTATTTTATCGTAACTTGTCTATTCAAAACATGTTAAAACATATCCATACTTATGGTATATTTTTATCTATAGTTTCCTTTGCTCCAACCTCACTAACAACAACGAGATGTCGCATGGAGTAATTCCGGAAATGCGCGAGGCCTGGCCGATGGAGAGGGGACGAACGCGGTTCAGTTTTTCCTGCGCTTCCCGGCGGAGGCCTTTGATATCGAAAGAAAATTCGGCGGGAAATTTTTTCTCTTCCAGTTTTTTAAACCGCTCGACCAGCGCCTCTTCTCGCCGGATATATCCTTCGTACTTGATCTCTGTTTCGACTTGCAGCTTCACATCCTCGTCGGGCTCAAAAAGGGGACTGTCCCCGCGGGGGACTGTTCCCTGAACCTTCGGTGCTTGCTTTATTAAATCATCGTAGCGGACTTCGGGCCGCCGCAAGAGTTGGGCGAGCGGTCCTTCATCGGTATGCGTAGTCGATAAAAAATAAATTCTCTCTTTTACTTTCTCCCATTTCTTGCGGCGCTGTTCATAAAATGCCGGCGGCACTAATCCTATATCAACGCCGTATTTCATCAACCGCTGATCCGCGTTATCTTGACGCAAAAGAAGGCGATGTTCGGCGCGTGAAGTAAATAAGCGGTACGGTTCGTCCACTCCTTTGGTCACTAAGTCATCGATCATCACCCCGATGTACGCTTCGGAGCGGCCCAGGATGAGCGGTGGGTTCCCTCGTAATTTTAATGCGGCATTGATTCCGGCGATCAACCCTTGCGCGCCGGCTTCCTCATAACCGGAAGTTCCATTGATCTGGCCGGCATGAAATAACCCATCAATCAGTTTCGTCTCCAGACTGGGCCAGAGCTGGGTAGGGGGGGCAAAATCGTATTCCACAGCGTAGCCGAACCGCATGATCTCAGAATGCTCTAATCCTTTGATAGTCTTAAGGATAGCTATCTGTATATCCTGTGGAAGAGATGTGGATAACCCATTAATGTAGACTTCCTCGGTGTTATATCCTTCCGGCTCTAAGAATAACTGATGGCGTGTTTTGTCGCGAAACCGGTTCACCTTATCTTCAATGGAGGGGCAATACCGTGGACCGACTCCCTGGATTTGACCGTTATACATCGGCGCCCGGTGGGTGTTGGCGCGGATCAATTGGTGCGTCTCCTCACTGGTGTAAGTACCATGGCAATTGATCTGCGGCTGCGTTAATTTTTCGGTGGAGTAGGAGAAGGGTTGTGGAGGATTATCCGGGGGATGGATTTCTAATCCTTCATACTGAATCGTTCTTCGGTTGACCCTCGGCGGCGTTCCCGTTTTTAACCGGCCGATCTGGATTCCCAGCTTTTCAAGGCTTGCTGTCAAGCCGACGGCCGCTTGCTCGCCGAACCGTCCGCTCTGGATCTTGGCCTCGCCGACATGGATCAACCCTTTTAAAAATGTTCCGGTCGTCACGATAACGATCTTACAGAGAAATTCGATCCCGGTCGTTGTCAAAACGCCGCGGATCTGTTTCCTTCCGCCGGCGCCCTGCTCCGCCAAAATTTCCAGCGCCTGTTGTTGTTTGACGTCTAAGTTTTTCTGCAGTTCAACGACGTGTTTGTACCGGAACTGGTAGGCCTTCTTATCGCACTGCGCGCGGGGAGCCCAAACAGCAGGGCCTCTGGAGGTATTGAGCATTTTGAAATGGATACCGGTTTGATCCGTGACTTTGGCCATTTCACCGCCGAGAGAGTCCATTTCGCGGACCAAGTGTCCTTTGCCCAGCCCGCCGATGGCCGGATTACACGACATCTGCGCGATTGTATCGAGATTCATCGTCAACAGAAGAGTCGAGACCCCCATCCGGCTGGCGGCCAATGCCGCTTCACACCCGGCATGACCGGCGCCGATAACGATACAATCGTAGGCCTTGTCGAAACGATAGGTTTGCATCGAACTACGAACTACGAACTGTTCCTTTGATGGTGACTCGGACTTTGACCGGCTTGGCCCCCCTCATGCCGAAGAGCCCCCGTTGTTCCTCGGAGAGAACGCGGACGCTGACCTGATCTTTTTTAACGCCTAAATGCTTCAACGCGGCGTCAATGGCTTCTTCTGTCGTTGCCGCTTCGATTTCAACGCTCTTGTTTGCTTTTCTCACGCGGTCCTCATTAACTGGCTTTGATACGTCGCCATAATCAACGTGTTGGTCAACCAGTATAAAACCAATCCGGCCGGCAGATGGTAAAAGAGAACCCCAAACATCACCGGCATGATCGTTGCCATCATCTTCTGAGGATCGTTCGGAGACAATGTCGCTGTTGTTTTTTTCGCTGAAAGTTTCTGCTGCCACACCATCGCCGCGATCATCAACAGCGGAAGAAGGTTGACATGACTACCAATAAAAGGAATCCCCCACGGCAGACGCCAAAAACTATCCGGCGCTGAAAGGTCGCGGATCCAAAGGAAATCAGCCCCGCGCAGTTCGACGGACCGCACCAGTGTCTGATAGAGGGCGATAAAAACCGGCATCTGCAATACCATCGGCAGGCATCCTCCAAGGGGATTGACTTTATGTTCCCGGTAGAGCTTTAGCGTCTCTTGGTTCATTTTCTCGGGGCTGTTCTTATGTGTCTCTTTGAGTTTCTGGATTTTGGGCTGGAGCTGTTGAAGCCCTTTCATTGATTTCATGCTCTTCGCCGTTAAAGGGAATAAACATAAATTCACCAACAGCGTCAGGAGAATAATCGCCAGCCCGTAATTCCGGACGACCGAATGAATCCCGTTAAGGATGGAGAGAAGGATTTGTCCAATCGCCGCCATAATGCCGCCGGCGACCAGTTTTTCCATCCCCCGGTGAGCCGCCCCCAGGATCTCGGAATTGTTGGGCCCGATATAAACGATGACATTCTGCCGGACTTCGCCGCCGGCTGGGATTTCTTGAGGAGCCATCACCAAAGCGGATCGGATTTCCCCGCGGCTGGTGCGGTAAAAGAGCGCTTCCTGGGCGGTCCCAGCGGCCGGCGCCATGACGATTGAGAAATACTTTCCTTTTAACGCCAGCCACGACAGTCCTCCGGCGAACCGGACCGGTTTCTCAAGCGTTCCCAGTTGATGAAATGGACGATGCAGGATTTTCCCGGTTTCTTCAAGAACAGTGCATTCCACCAGACGGGCGTCTTCTTTATGCGCGAAATCCACGGTCTCTCCCCCCATCCAAATCGCCGGATGAATGGAGATCGGCCGCGCTGTCGGATTTTTCCAAGTGAACGCCATCTCCAGCGCCGGCTGTCCTTCCCGAAGCTGGTACGATTGATCCAGTTCTACCCCGCTGGCAAAACGGCTCTGGGCCAGCGCTGTTTTCCTAGAGAGTTCCTCCAGTTTCACGGAGATTTTTGGTTGTATCTCTCCCGGCTGGTCCTGCGCCCATCCCAGACCAATTCCCCTGCTCCAGAAAAACCGGAGCGGTTCGTCCTGACCGTTGGAAAAATCCCGATAGCGGGGAAGCTCGGCTTGCGTGACCCCTCCGGCGCTGTCAGCGATCGTGAGTTTCAGCCAATCCTGTTCCAATGTGATTGTTTTCGCCGGCGCGGGGATTTTTTCTTCGATTAGTGATGCCGATGGCAAAGAGAGGTTCACCGAAGAATTTTTTACCGGCTCTGAAGAAACCGGCGTCGAGGATTTGAGCGGAGGGCGGCTGACAATCCCCATTTTCTCCAGGAGGAACGGATAAATGAGAAGAAACCCTGCGGTAATCGCGATAGCTAATACCGTCCGTTTTTCCATCATCCCACTACCTGCCTTTCACCACTACCTACTCTTCCTAAATTTCCAGTTTGTAGGTGGTGGTGCCCCTCTGCGTCATACCCTCCTTTGGAAAACGGATGGCACCGGAGAAGCCGCCAGAGTCCTTTCTTTGCCCCCAGGACAACTCCCTTCTGGCGCACGGCTTCTATAAAATATTCTGAACAGCTTGGAACGAACCGGCAGCATCTTCCCAACAAAGGAGAAATGCTCCATTGATACAATCGGATCGCACAGATCATGATAGTCTTCATGAGTAAGTTATCCCTGCTTTCTTACAGAGCGAAATAAATTCCGCCGTCAGCTGGTCAAACTCCGGAAGGGCTCCCCCCGGACGGCTATTGGCGATGATCACTAAATCCATCCCCGGCTTTAGGAGCCGTTTCTGTAACCGGAAGCACTCTCTCAGCCGCCGTTTTATCCGGTTCCGCGTCACGCTCTTGCGGGAAATCGCTTTCCCGCAGACAACTCCCACGCGCCGGGAGAGCTGGCTGGAAGGGGCCACAATGATTTTCATCCATTCCCCGGTAAAAGTTCTTCCTTGCTGGTAGATTCGGCGGAATTCCCTGCAGTCTTTGAGCCGCTCCGCCGCGGGGAATCGGAAGGAAACCATTTTCAGGCCGATAATCTTTTTTTCCCGCGGGCGCGGCGCCGATTGATGGTCTTTCGCCCAGAGCGGGTTGACATCCGTTTACGAAACCCGGATTTCCGCTTTTTCCGTCGCTTTGATATTGGTCTAAGAGTAAATTTCATGGTCGTAGCAGAGTATTTTATCCTTCGTCCCTTCTTCTGTCAAGGAAGAGTATTCCGGTGGAGGGGGTATCTCCTCTTCTTTTTTCTTGCTATCCACTAGTATTTCTCCTATAATAAAGCAGCTTTAAATTGTGCATAACGTTGTGGATATTGTTTGTTTCTTCTCGTGACTAATTCATCTATCCCTTTAAGCGATAGTCTTTTGCAGAAAGACCCGTGGGAAAGTATCTTATCCGCCCTTCGGAAAGAACTCAACCAGCAGGTTATCGAACACTGGCTGGTAGGGAGCCGTGGGTATTTGACCGATCAAGAAACTTTTGTGGTGGAGGTTCCGAACCCATTTACGCAAGAGTGGGTTATTAATCATTACGGGGGGCTGATCCTCGAGGCGGCCCGTTCAGTTTGCCAGATCCCTCTCCTTCAGGTTCGCTACGCGATCCGCAATTCGGAAGAAAACAAACAAGAAC
>JACOVV010000045.1 GCA_016177145.1 Candidatus Omnitrophota bacterium
CTATATAACAAAGAGGGCGCTTAGCTCAGCCGGTTAGAGCGCTACGTTCACATCGTAGAGGTCAGTGGTTCGATCCCACTAGCGCCTATTCTGCTTCGCCCTTTGGCAAGTAAGATTCCGGTGGGGCTACGCAGCAACTTCGTTCTGCTTAGTTTCTACAAAGCCCTACCATGGATATCGCGTGTTGCAGGGCGAAGCAGGGCAGGAACAGGGAAAGATAGAAACAAAAAGATGCCGATTACGGATTCATTGAAAAAACTGATTGAACTTCAGAAGATTGACGCGCAGGCCTTTCAACTCCGCGCCGTTCAACAAAAAGAAATTCCTGGCCGGCTCAAAGCGTGTGACGACCGGCTGCTGGAAGTGAAGAAACGGCTCACCGAGGCCGAAGAAAAATTAAAAGTGCTCCAGTTGGAAAAGAAAAACAAAGAGCTTGATTTGCAGACCAAGGAAAACAACGTCAAAAAATTCCAACTGCAGCTCTTTCAAGTTAAAACCAACAAAGAATATTCTTCCCTGGAAAAGGAAATCGAGGGGCTAAAAGCGGACAATTCGCTGCTGGAAGAAGAGATTATTCATCTGCTTGACGCGATGGATTCTTGCGTGTCAACTATTACCGGTGAGAAAAAAATTTTTGACGAGGAATCCAAGATAATTCAGGCGGAGAAAGAAAAAGCGAAGCAGGAATTGGAACAGACAAGACAACGGTTAAAAGAATTAGAGGAAGCCCGACGGACACTAACCCAGCAGATTGATCCGTTGATCCTCCCCAGATACGAGCGAGTGCTGAAGCTCCGGAACGGAATGGCGATGGTGTTGGTCAAAGACGGTTCCTGTCAGGGGTGTTTTATCAACCTTCCTCCTCAGGTGGTTAATTTAGTTAATGGGGCTCAGGAATGGGTGGTGTGCGAGCAGTGCGCGCGCATTCTCTATGTTGAGGATGAGATAAACGGATAGGTTTTAAGGTGGGAGGACTGGATGATCGCTCAGAGCTGATTTTAGTAAAATTAGCTCTGGGAGGAAAGTCCGAGCTCCTAGGGCAGCGCACCTCGCGTTAAGCGGGGCCAACCGTGAATGACGGTTGAGGATAAGAGCCACAGAGACGAGTAATCCTTGGTAGGGGCGGGTTTCAAACCCGCCCCTACGGGGAAGACGTGAAACGAGGCAATCTCTGCGTGGAGAAAGACCAAGTAGATCCTGGTCACAAGGAAGCCCTCCGATCTCAACGGACTGTGAGTTATCTGTCTGACGGGAACCAGGAAGGGTAGGTCGCTTAGATAGATGATCATCTCTCCGTCTCACCCAACGGCCGACTGGCCGTTGGATGGACGGAGGACAGAACTCGGCTTACAAGTTCTCCCATCCATTGACAAATTGTTAGGACCATAGTATTATTAAAGGGCATGGTTAAGGAGTCAAAAGTTTTTACAGTGCTGATGTGGCCTTCCAGTGGTAGCTATATCGTGGTCCTGGAAGAAATCCCCGGGGTAAGATTGTTGCTGATATGGATTGGAAAGAGCGAAGCGGAAGCTATTGCGCTTAAGCTCCAAAAAACAGAACTGCCTCGTCCTTTGACGCATGATTTATTGAAGACTCTCATTGACAAAGTCGGGTATCGCTTGGACCGAGTCATTATTAATGACCTTCGTAACGATACCTACTATGCGAAAGTGATTCTTAGAAACGATGGGCGTGAAATTGAAATAGACTCTCGGCCGAGTGACGCGATTGCCCTGGCAGTGAGAAGTGAATCAAAGATCTATATTGAGGAGTCGGTGCTTGAAAGAGGGGCGACAGTCAACAAACCCATTACTCAAAGTGAAGTGAACCAGTTCAAAGAAAAACTAAAAGATTTAAGACCTGAAGATTTTTTCTCAGGTGAAGGTGGAAAGGAATAGCTGTGACGTCGACAAAAACGAAAAAGAAAGAAGTGATCGAAACATACCGTTTGCACAGTGATGATACGGGTTCTGCAACAGTGCAGGTCGCTCTTTTAACGGACAAAATCAACCGGTTAACGGATCATTTCAAAGAACATAAGAAAGACCACCACTCAAGACGAGGATTGCTGAAAATGGTAAATACCCGCCGCAGACTCCTCAACTACCTCAAACGAATCAACGAACTTCGCTATCAAGAAGTCGTGGACAAACTTTCCCTGAGAAAATAAATGAATCATCATGTAGAAGCTCAAATCGGACGTCATAATCTTATTATCGAATCGGGCGAACTGGCCAAACAGGCCGGCGGCGCCGTCACCGTCACCTACGGCGGCACAGTGGTCTTAGCGACCGCGGTCGCCGCGCGCGATGTGGACCAGGGGAAGGATTTCTTTCCGTTAACGGTAGATTATCGCGAAAGAACTTACGCCGCCGGGAGAATCCCCGGAGGGTTCTTCAAGCGGGAAGGGCGCCCGAGCGAAAAAGAAATATTGACCGCCCGTTTGATTGACCGCCCGATACGGCCTCTTTTCCCAAGAGTCAGAGGAAGGGGATTTGGATATTGTGATTGCCGGCACCCAAGAAGGGATCTTAATGATCGAATCTGGGTGCAAAGAAATTTCGGAGGAAGAGCTGGCGGGGGCGATTGACGCCGGGTATCAGCAATTATTAAAAGTCCTGGAGCTTCAGAAAAAGCTAATCGCTCTCTGCGGCAAGCCGAAATTTAAGCCCAAACTTCTTGAAATTCCCAGAGAACTAAAAGAAAAAGTTGCCAAAATCGCGCTCCCCCGGTTGGAAAAAGCGCACGCCCTCTCTTCAAAAGAAGAGAGAGAGGAAGCGGTGGCGGTATTGACCGATGAAGTGGTAGAGCAGTTTGCCACCGAGGGAAGCGGTTACACGGCCAATCAGGTGAAGTTCACCCTGTCGGAAGTGGAACAGGAGAAGGTCAGGGATTTTGTTTTGAACAAAAAAGCGCGGGTGGACGGGAGAAAATTCGACCAGATTCGCCCGATTCACTGTCAGATAGGAGTTCTGCCAAGAACGCACGGCTCCAGCGTTTTCACCCGCGGCCAGACGCAGAGTCTTTCCGTAGCCACTTTGGGAACCAGCGCCGATGAGCAGACGATTGACGCTCTTGAAGGGAAAGCTTCCAAAAATTTTATGCTTCATTACAACTTTCCTCCATTCAGCGTCGGTGAAGTGGGCCCCACCCGTGGGCCGGGACGACGGGAAATCGGCCACGGCGCTTTGGCGGAACGGGCGTTAAAAGCGATCATCCCCTCGAAAGAAAAATTCCCTTACACGATCCGCATCGTCTCCGATATTTTGGAGTCGAACGGTTCTTCCAGCATGGCGACGGTCTGCGCCGGGTCGCTTTCCTTAATGGACGCCGGAGTGCCGGTCGATTCTCACGTCAGCGGCATCGCTCTTGGTTTGGTGAAGGAAAAAGACCGTTACGCGATCCTGACGGATATCGCCGGAGTGGAAGATCATTATGGAGATATGGATTTTAAAGTCGCCGGAAGCCGGAAAGGGGTCACCGCGCTTCAATTGGACGTAAAACTGCAGGATGGCATTACCCTCAAAATTATTCGCGAAGCGCTGGAGCAGGGGAAGAAAGCGCGCGCCGAGATCATGGAGATCATGCAGAAAACTATCTCGGTTCCCCAGGCAGAGTTATCGAAGTACGCTCCCAGAATCACCACTTTCAAGATTAATCCGGAGAAAATCCGGGACGTCATCGGCCCCGGAGGAAAGATGATCCGTAGGATTATCGAGGAGACCGGCGCGAC
>JACOVV010000071.1 GCA_016177145.1 Candidatus Omnitrophota bacterium
CATTGGAGAAGGTAAAAGAGAGTTTTGAAAAAGGGTTGAGTGAGTACAGGGAGGTCAAAGGTCAAAGGTCAAAGGCCAAAGGTGAGGTTAGCGATGGATCGGTAGTCATTGCCGCGATTACTAGTTGCACCAATACGTCCAATCCGGCCGTCATGCTCGCCGCTGGTCTTGTGGCGAAGAAAGCGCTCGAGCGCGGGCTCAAGGTCAAACCGTGGGTCAAGACCAGTCTTGCTCCCGGATCGAAAGTCGTCATCGAATATCTGAAGGCGAGCGGTCTCCTGCAATCGCTGGAAGCGCAGAGATTCCATCTGGTCGGTTACGGGTGCACGACCTGCATCGGGAACTCCGGGCCGTTGCCGGAGCCGGTCGCGAAAGCCGTGAAGGAAAACGACCTCTACGTGGCGGCGGTCCTCTCCGGCAACCGAAATTTTGAAGGACGAGTCCATCCGCAGGTGCGGGCCAATTATCTGGCTTCACCGCCGCTGGTCGTCGCCTATGCTAGAGCGGGAACGATGGAGACTGACTTAACCAAAGATTCTCTAGGGAGCGCTTCCTCCGGCAAACCGGTCTATTTACGAGACATCTGGCCTGGAAATAAGGAAGTGTCTGAAGTCATGAAGGGGATTAATGCGGGGATGTTCCAAAAACAATATGCCGATGTCTTCCAAGGGGACGAGGAGTGGAGCAGTCTAAAAATATCGGCCGAGGATTGTTATCGTTGGGAAGAAATATCCACCTATATCCGCCGCCCTCCCTATTTTGACGGAATGGCTCAACAGCCGGTGCCGCTCAAAGAGATCTCCAACGCTCGGGTGTTGGCGGTGCTGGGCGATTCGATCACGACCGATCATATCTCTCCGGCAGGATCCATTGCCAAAGAGAGCCCGGCCGGGAAATATCTCATCGAACACGGCATCGAGCCGAAAGATTTCAACTCCTACGGCGCCCGCCGGGGAAACCATGAAGTGATGATCCGCGGGACGTTTGCCAATATCCGCTTGAAAAATTTATTAGCCCCCGGCACCGAGGGGGGATGGACGCGCCATCTTCCTGACGGCGAGAAGATGACCATTTACGATGCTTCTGTGAAGTACCAAGAAGAAAAAAATCCTTTAATCATTCTCGCCGGCAAAGAATACGGCTCTGGTTCTTCCCGTGACTGGGCGGCCAAAGGGCCGGCGCTCCTTGGAGTCAAAGCGGTGATCGCGGAAAGCTTTGAGCGAATTCATCGCAGCAATTTGATCGGCATGGGAGTTCTCCCACTTCAATTTTTGCTGAATGAAAATCGGGAAACACTCCAGTTAACCGGAGAAGAAATTTATTCAATCGAAGGAATCGCTAGCGGCCTTACCGCCGGCAAAAAACTGATTGTTCATGTTCACTCCAAAGAGGGGGACAAAACCTTCCAAGCCCTCTGCCGCATTGACACTCCCCGCGAACTCGACTACTACCGCCACGGCGGGATTCTGCGGTATGTATTACGAGGACTCCTGAAATAATTAGGGGGCTGGCACTTTTGCTTTTACAGGTCACTTTATACTTTATTATGAAATTCTACTTGACAAAGCGAATTCTTATGGTAAATTCATAGTAATCACATAGGAATTATATGAAAATATCAAAGCAGGGGGAATACGGGTTACGGGCGATGTTGTATCTGGCTTTACAGAAAGGGGTAGGGGTGGCAAGCCGCCATATCGCCCAGCAGGAAAAAATCCCTGTCAAATTTCTGGAGCAGGTCTTGGGGCGGCTCCGGAAGGCGGGACTCCTGATCAGCCAGAAAGGGGCGGCGGGGGGCTACCGGCTGGCTAAACCGGCCGACCAAATTACCCTGGCGGAGGTGATCCGGGCGATTGACGGGCCGCTGGCGCCGATGCTGGACGCGGCGCGGTTAAAACAACTGATCGAAAAAGGAGACCCGCATTGCGGGCTGTACAATTTTTTATTGGAGGTTCGCGACGCGATCGCGGGAATCTTGGATAAAACGACTTTGATTGATGTTGTGCGAAAAACGGAAAAGTGCCACCAAGAAAAAAAAGAAATACTGATGTATCAC
>JACOVV010000053.1 GCA_016177145.1 Candidatus Omnitrophota bacterium
AATGATATCAGCTCGCGCTCCGGCGGCGTCAAAGGCGGCTTTGGTTTCTCCGTCGCAATTAGTCCCGGGCGCTTTGAGAATCAGTACCGCCACGGCGGGATTACGAAAAAACATGGTTATCTCCTTAAATGGCAGGGGAATAGACAAAGAGCGTGAAATGCTCTTTGCCTATTCGTTATGAAAGCAGTTTCTGTTTCCAGACCGCCCTTATTGTTTTTAGATCGGCTTTGATGATTTGGCGGCCATTCATCGCGATTTCCAGATTCGGCTGTTCCTGGGTTTTGCCCAGGCAATATAAAGGGATGCCGCGCATATTTTTTTCTAATTTTTTAGCTTTAGCCGGTTCCGCTTCTATTAGGAAACGGGAATTAGATTCCGAGAATAACATTTGGGCGGGCGTCAGTTCAGCGCTGAAGTTTAGGAGCGCTCCAATTTCAGACGCCAAGCACATTTCCGCAAGCGCTGTTCCCAGTCCGCCTTCAGAGAGGTCATGGCAGGATACTATAAGGCCTTTGCGGCAGGCGCGGCGCAACGCCCTAAAAGCAGCCGCGGCTTGCTTGAAATCCACTTTAGGAACGTTTTCCCCTAGATGTCCTTTATTATGGTAGTAGGCAGATCCGCCCAGTTCATTATGAGTCTTTCCCGCTAGGTAGATTAGGTTCCCTGGCTGTTTGAAGTCAGCGTTTAATGCTTCGCGGCAGTCTTCCATTATGGCGAGAGCGGAAATCAGCACGGTCGGCGGGATATTGATAATCTCGCCAGTTTGCGTCTTATAAACATTATTGAGACTGTCTTTGCCTGAAATTAAAGGCGTCCCGAATTTCAAAGCCGCGTCGCAGAAACCTTTAACGCAGGAGAATAAGTCCCATAATGCCTCTTCCGTGTCAGTCTTGCCAAAACAGATATTATCCAAGAGGGCGCAGTAGTCAATGGAACCGCCAACGGCCGTTATTTGGCGCAGGGCTTCATCAACCGCGGACGCGGCCATCCAGTAAGGATTAATGAGCCCATAAAGCGGGTTGATGCCATTAGCGAGAATCAGCGCTTTATAACCAGCCGTCATTTGCGGTTTCAGAATTGCCGCGTCGCTGGGCCCGTCTTTCAGTTTCCCGCACCAAGGTCTGCCTATGGTCGCGCCCTGGACTTCATGGTCGTACTGTCTAAAGATTTCCTCTTTAGAGCGGATATTAGGCATATTCAATACTTGGAGCAAATCGTCAGTCAGGTCAGGCGGTTCGGGAAGCTGCGGTTCAGATATACCTCTGGCGGGCAAGGCGATTTTGCGTATTTTAGCCGGGGGATTTTTCAATAATTGAAGATCTAAGTCAATGATTGTTTCGCCTTGAAACAGGACTTTTAATTTTTGTTCACCATTATAATAGCCAAGAATGGCCATTTCCGTCCCGGTTGTGTCGCAAATTTCCTTTAATTTCGTGAAATTAGCTTGGGGCACCGCGAGCACCATCCGTTCCTGCGATTCGGAAATCCAAATTTCATGAGGCAGAAGGCCATGATATTTTAATGGGACTTTGTGCAGATGCACGGTGGCCCCTAGATTTTCTCCTTGTTCCGAAATAGCGCAGGCGAGTCCGCCCGCGCCGCAGTCAGTGATGGCATGAAATAAATTGCTCGCACTCGCGAGGAGCAGGGCGTCCTGCAGTTTTTTTTCAGTGATGGCGTTAGGCATTTGCACGCAGCCGGAAGATATTGTTTCCGATTGCGCCGTTAATTCGCCAGAACTGAAAGTGGCGCCGTGGATGCCGTCTTTGCCCGTTTTGCCGCCCATTACTACGATAAAGTCATCTTTTTTTGGGGCGCCTTTTGGGGCTTTGTTAATCGGCATAATTCCCGCGCAGCCGCAGAAGACTAAAGGATTAGCCACGTATTGGTTATGAAAACAGACAGCTCCATTGACCGTGGGGATTCCCATCCGATTGCCATAATCGCGAACGCCCGCGGCCACGGCTCTGGCTATTCTTTTGGGATGCAAAACGCCTTGGGGCAATTTGTCATAAGGCATATCCATTGGTCCAAAGCAGAAGACGTCGGTATTAGCTATTGGTTTAGCAACGAGTCCCGTTCCCAAAATATCGCGAATCACTCCGCCGATTCCCGTTCCCGCGCCGCCGTAAGGTTCAAGGGCGCTAGGATGGTTATGGGTTTCTACTTTCATGCAGATGCCCCAATGTTTATCAAAAGCAATAACTCCGGCGTTATCCGCGAACGTAGATAGACACCAAGTTTTATTTAAGCTTCGTGTAACCTGATGAATCATTTCCATTAAAGAAATAGTTTGTCCGTCATGCGTTATTGGTGTTTTAAAGGTCTTATGGGAAGTGTGTTCGGACCAGCTGACGCCGAATTGTTCCAATTCCGCGACCGTGGGGTTGCGTTTAAGATCGCGGAAGATTTTTTGGATTGCCCGCATCTCCTCCAAATCCAGCCAGAGGCGGTCGCGGCTTAAAGCAAGCAGTTCGTCATCCGTTGCCTCTAGTAAGTTTACCGTTTGCGTCGGAGATTGGATTGGCAGGCTAGGCGGCGCCGGATATTCGCGGCTATCATTGATTTCGCGATGGATTAGTTTATTCAGCAGGATTTTGTCCTTCACTGCCTGTAATTGTTCCGCCGATAGGCCGCCGGAAATAATAAAACGGGTGATAATATCCGCTTTGATTTCTTTATGCACAAGATCAAAGATAGCTTTTTGGATGCTCTCTTGCCGAGGATCCATCACGCCAAAGCGAAAGGCTCTATCAATGATATGCAAATTTTGACTGGGGCAATTGGATGGATAAGCGTCTTTGATAGCGTAACTTTCAATGATTGGGTCGCTTAATAATTGGTAAGCGATTTTACTGGCGTCATGCAATGATAATGGGCCAGACAGGACATAAATGGGAAAGGTTTGAATCCGGCCGATATCTTTGATGCCCAATTCCTGCGTGTCTTGAAGCAGTTCTTGACGATGATCGCCGGATTTCCGATGCACTTCAATAAATACTGAATTCATTATTTTCTCCTTGATTCTTTGTTTTTTATCACTTTATTTGAAGTTTCTGAATAGCCTCAATATAGGCTTGATGTTCGTATGGAAGCAGGCGTTCCCGCAATGTTTGGACAGTGTCATCCGGCAGAACGGGGATCTTTTTTTGGACAATGGTGTCGCCATGGTCGTATTCCTCATCCACAAAATGGATGGTGCAGCCGGTCTCTTGTTCGTTAGCCGCCAAAACGGCCTCGTGGACTCGTTCGCCGTACATTCCTTTCCCGCCATATTTGGGGAGTAGCGCGGGATGGGAATTGATAACGCGGCCTCGATAGGCGTGAATAAGGGCTGAAGGAATTTTCTTGAGGAAACCGGCTAGACAGATGAGGGAGATATCTAAACCCTTAAAGATTTGTATGATTGCGTCGATGTTCTCGTTGAGTACTGGCAGAGGAATGTACAACACAGGGATTTTGTAGTTTCTGGCTCTCTGTATTCCATAGGCTTGCAGATTATCCGTGAAAACAATCTGAATGCGTCCATCTATCTTGCCGTTGAGGCAAGCTTTTTGGATGGC
>JACOVV010000057.1 GCA_016177145.1 Candidatus Omnitrophota bacterium
CCAGTTTAGCCGATTATCCTCCCATCTATATAGACGTACTGGCCATGGATTTTCTTGCAAGAATTTTAGAAAAATTTAACCCGCGGAGGGGGACTGAAAATTATTCCCCTCTCCCCTTGGGGGAGAGGGCCGGGCTTGTCCTGAGCTTGTCGAAGGGGTGAGGGGTGATATTCGAGATAACTGGAAGGGTTGGGGCTTTGCTGGTAGGGACGCTATCTAAATTCGCCCCCGGCGAATTTAGCGCTCCCACTCAGCCGCCACCCGCCTGGCGGCGGGTCCCCGGCGGCTTCCGTGAGGCCCTACTGCGCAAAGCCCCAACCCTCCCCTTGGCCAGATGGAAAGATGGGTGAGATTTTTCCAAATGCAGGCATTAAAAAATAGCACCAGTACCGGTTTTCTTTATATGCCATTTCCTATTTCTATGCGGTTAGAAATACTCTGGTTTCAAAATGCTGTAGGAGAAAACTGTAATGTCCCACCCTGTCCTAAACCAATACGATAACTCTTCCATTGACCAACGATCACAATAACTTCAACTTCCGCAGTACCTAGAGAACCACAACCCCAAAGCGGATAAAACGGATTACGTTTAACGCGTGTGCTAAGGACATGATCCCCAGGTTTTACATAGAGATCAACACGCTCGCCACCCCGCAACTCAGCTATAAGGCTACCATCAAGAAATACTGAAAATGTGCAAGCACTTCCTGTAAATCCGGAATCACGTTTGACCGTGATTTTCACTGTTTCAGCACGCTCCGTGAGGAATTGGGGGGCAAACACACGCTTCAATGGAACTGGGCGTGCTTCAGAATAAGAAACTGGGGTAGTTGCGCAACCACTTGTGAAAACAGCACTAGCCAAAACAGCACAAAACAAGTTAGTCTGAGTCACATTCACAAAACCCCCTCGAATTTCGAATTTACAGAAAAATAGAACTGGTTACATTTTCTCATTTTTCTTCACGCCTTCTACGGGAACGATTTTGCGCAAGTCTGGCTTGCCGAAGCTGTTTGATCGCGGCGCCAACCTCTGAACCGCGTGTTACCTCATCGCGCGCGATGAGACCGAGAAACAGCAACTCACGAACCGCGCGACCGGTACGATGCCACCGCAGACGGTTGCAACGTGTACAAGCAGGAAGACAATTGTCCGTACTGCGGGCACCCCCCTTACCACGTTGGATAACGTGATCCACTTCCCAATAGCCGTCGAGATTTAGTGCCCAACCACGCTTGGAAAATTGAACAGGGTCTCCGCAGAAGTGACAATGACCCCGCGTTCGTTCAAAGATGCGCCGCAAGATTTTCTCGTGCATGATCACCTGGACATGAAATATTGGAACCGGTTCTTATTATACGAAGTGAGCACACCCCAGCGCCAAAACATTGCTTTATTTTTACGGTCAAATAACCATCGAGATGCTGTTACACGATCTCTTATATAACTGCCAAATTCGATTGACATATATTGTAGTCCTTTTAACCATCGCTCGTTAGATGCCAAGTAACTGACGTTTCTTTGTGTTAAACTCCTCGGCACTAATGATGCCTTGATCCATTAATACCTTAAGTTTGAGAATTTCATCTGCTGCGGATAATCCTGGTTCTGTTACAGATGACGGCGTTTCCTTATAGTTCTCCACGTATTCCTTGATCTGCAAGGCAACTTCGTAGGCGGCTTTGTCTGCAAAAACAACGGAGTTCTCATCCTGTACAGCGTCGAAGGTGCCACCAGTAATCTTAAACGAACTGTCTCGAACTGCACCGCCCGCAATGGAAAACTGTATGAATCCAGCAACCAGTGCACCAGGCTTCTTCACTTCGACTGAGGTAATATTCCTGATCGGTATGGTTTTCTCCCTCTGCGAGGCCAAAAGCGATCTTCTCTTAATCAGTTTGACCGCAGATCCCTCGACAAAAACTGTCTTTCCCTGTCGTCCTTCAAGTGTAAACATTTGCTCTCCTTTCGCATCTAACGCTCTATCCCATTGGATGCAGGTATAGGTCCGTATCCAATGTAACGATGTTGTGCGTTCTCTGCAATTAGCCCCACAGGACAATCCGACGGTCTTGTGCTATTCCAGATTTGAATCAGCTTGTTACACCCTTGCTGTTGCCACCACTTAACGAGATACCTGCGCCGACTATCGATCTTCCCCTTCAGAAGTTCACCAGATACAATTGCAAAGGAAGCATCTACTCCATCTCCCAACACATGAAAATGCGGTGGAGGATGCTCTTTGTGACGAATTTCTACTTTGAGGCCTTTCACTCGAGCAACCTCTACGAAGATCTTGTAGAGGTTCCCCTGTGCATCTACGGTGTAGCCCTCGTTAAAGAGCACCTCAAGAACGCTTACAAGTTCTTCCAGTGTTTCAGCAGTAGCAATCTGTTTCTCAGGGTTTCTCATCGTTATTGCTCAGCAGATGCATAGCTTATGATTATACAGTATATCGGCCGTGTTCAGGAGTAGCTGGCAATCACCAACTCCCCCCCGTGTGAATCATTATACCCCATCGACTCTTACCCACCCCCAAAAATGTTTCTCATTCACAGCATTAAAAACGAGATTCTTCGACTCCGTGCGTCCTTCGACAAGCATGTCCTGAGCAATCGGATCATCCTTCGACAAGCTCAGGATGATCCGATTGTCGAAGGGCTCAGGACGCACTTCGCTCAGAATGACTGAAGAGCGGGAACGTTTTTCCGAGCGACATTGAGCCGAGTGAGAATCCTGAAACGGGGTTTTCGGCGAGGACTGTCTGAGCCCCAAAAAAAGAGCCAGGCACCTTTGCCTGACTTTTTCCGAGAGCAAAGGGAGCCAGGCACTTTTTTTGGGGCGAGTTCCGCAGCCGCCGTTTCAGGATTCGAACGTCTTTCGGCGATTAGGAGCGAGGAGACCCTTTCTTTCTGAACCTAAAAGCGCGATCCTTCATCTTCACGCCGCCTTGGAGTGTCTGGGGCGAAAGCGGATTTCCAGTTCACTGTCCAGCGCGTCGGCGAGTTTTACCAGCGTTTCCAGGCCGAAATTGTGGAAATCGCCGGACTCGATTTTGGCGATAAACGGCTGGCTCACTCCCAGGCGGTGAGCAAACTGAGTTTGTGTCCAGCCACGCTTGTGGCGAAGGTCTATGAGGGTATGCACAATTCGAAGCTTGTTCAACTCTTCTTCGTATCTTCTCTTGGATTCCTCATCTTTGAGGAATCTCTTGAGGACTTCTTCATGGGTTTTGGCCCGAATCGGTTTCATAGTATTACTCTCCTAAAATTTCGTTTAGCGCTCATTTAAAGTATATAACCTATATGTTATATTGTCAAGCGTGTATAAAATCGTTCCTTACTCTATTAATACAAACGCAGTAAGTCCTGCATCATCGCGAGGCCCGAAGGGCCGTGGCGATCTCGCTTTTAAAGGCGAGATTGCTTCAGTCGCTTCGCTCCTTCGCAATGACGATGTCACAAGAGTTATCACGTTCGTATTAGACGTATTGAGTGGGAATCCCCTTGACGGATTTGGCGACTCTCGACTAGACTATAGATCAATGACGGCCAAAAAATGTTTTTCCCTTATCTTTTTATCCCTTTTCTTCGTCACCTTCTCTTCTCTACACGCCGCCGGCGATAAAAAAATCAAGATCGGGTTTGCCGCGCCGCTGACCGGCGACCAGGCCCAGATCGGCATCGAAACTCTGAACGGCGTCAAACTCGCCGTTGAGCAGGCCAATGAAAAGGGAGAAATTCTCCCTGGCTTCCGTTTAGAGGTGTACGCGCTGGATGACCAGCACAACCCTTCCCAAGCGGTAATCGTCGCCCGGAAGTTTATCTCCGATCCTGACGTCGCCGCCGTTGTAGGGCA
>JACOVV010000050.1 GCA_016177145.1 Candidatus Omnitrophota bacterium
CATTCCTTCTATTGATAAGGTGGTCGCGCTTGTTCAACATTCGCAGGCAAAGAGAGATAAAGATATCCGGCCGACGAAACTGGAACAGAAAGCGGAGGAACTTTACTCACAGTTGATGACCCTTCAGCGGCTTGAAGAGGGAGAAAGTATCACGACAGTCCCTTCCGTGGACGAAAATGCCCCGTGGCAGTCGCCGTTGATGACAGCGGACAGCGTTCAGCGGACAGCGTTCAGCAAAGATTTCGAGACCCTTCTTCAACTTTATAGTCAGGGGAATTTTCAGGGATTCAATCAGGCGGTCGGCCAATGGCAGGAAAAAGTGTCTGCGGTTGTGTCTCCAGCGACACGGATGCGGATTTCTTTAGAAAAATACTATTATGACATCCAACCGTTTGAGTGGTCGTGGATCCTCTATCTTCTGGCGTTTGTTTTACTGGCATTCTTTGCATCAACTCCCCCTCACCCTGCCCCTCTCCCCCTAAGGGGGAGAGGGCTGGGTGAGGGGGTTATTCGTTTCATGGGAACACTCTCAATTTCCTTGGCCATTCTATTTCACACCGCTGGAATTGTCCTTCGGGTCATCATCCTGGCGCGCCCCCCCGTCTCCAATATGTATGAATCCATGATTTACATGAATTGGATTCTGATGGTCTTCGCGGTCATTTTCGCCGTCGCCCGAAAAACCTCGCTTCCACTCTCCGTCGGTTCACTCATCAGTGCGCTGGTGATGCTCTACGCCCATTTGCTCCCTCTTGATTCGAGCATGGATGTGTTGGTCCCCGTTCTTCGGAGCAATTACTGGCTCACGATCCATGTGATGACAATCGTCTCCAGTTACGGCGCTTTCGGGTTAGCAATGGCGTTAGGCCACCGCCATCTTTTTTTGAGCGCGCGCCGCAAATTCACGCCGCAAACTGAAACCGATTCCGCTCAACTGATCTATCGAGTGATGCAGCTTGGAATTTTCCTCGTTGGAGTCGGGACCGTCTTGGGAGGCGTCTGGGCGAATGAATCATGGGGACGTTTCTGGGGCTGGGACCCCAAAGAGACCTGGGCGCTGATTACCTTTTTGGGGTATCTTGTGATCGTCCTCGCGCGCCACGCCAAATGGCTGGACAATTTCGGGCTCGCCGTCGGTTCTGTGCTGGGGTTTTTGCTGGTGCTGATGACCTGGTACGGAGTCAATTTTGTCTTGGGACGCGGCTTGCACAGCTACGGTTTCGGTTCAGGAGGGATTGTTTGGATTATCTATTATCTCGTCTTCGAAGCTCTCTTCCTCGGTTGGGCGATTTTCTCAAAACTAAAAACCGTGAGAAAAAACGACTTTTAGTAAAGCGGGTAAACTCACAAATCGAACTGCCAAATCGTGGTAATGCCGTTCATAAGATCTGTCAATATCATTCGCCACAACCCAGAACGTTGTTTTCGGATACCGTCTGCCAAAAGCCAGAAGATTCGACGCTGAAAATTCATCCGCAGACCATTTGCACTCGATTGCCTGGAGAGTTTGTCCTGGTTTGAACAGAACAAAATCCACTTCATGTCCTCTTTTATCACGCCAATAGTAAACTTTGCGTGACTGCAGGTGCGCGTAGAGTTCGTTTAAAACGTAGTGTTCCCAGAGCAATCCCATATCTTCGCGGCGCAGTTCGCGCCATCCCCTGTGATAACAGACAAAACCGGTGTCGAAAGCATAGACCTTAGGAGCAGAAACAATCTCAGTTTGCCGATGAGAACTATAGGGCCGGATCACATGAGCAACAAAGGTTTCCTCGAGAACTTTCAAATAATTGGAGATCGTCGTGCGGCTTACTTCGCAAGGCGTTGAAAAGCGGCTTGCTTCAAAGATTCCGCCGCTCTGCGCCATTACTAATTCCGTAAACTTCTGAAAAGAATACCGTCGTTCAAGACGAAAGAGTTCCTGAATATCCTTGGCCCAATAAGCATCCATCCATTCTTGGAATTCAAGTTCGTTATCTCCCTTTGCCAAGAAGAACGGAGGAAGCCCCCCCCGTAGAAAACGATGCTCTAAACTTTTCTGGCCAAAACTTTCCAGGTCATCGGAAATCATAGGAGTCAACCAGATATCCAATTTCCGTCCAGCTAGGGTATCCTTAAATTTAGTGGAGGCGGCTAATGTCGAAGAACCGGTAGCTAAGATGAATTTATGCGGATAATAGTCCCCGGCAATTTTTAAAAGCTGGGAAGGATTGTTTAAACGATGAACTTCATCTAGGACGACTCGATTCCCTTTTGTTCCAGCCAGGAACGATTGGGGATCTTCCATCAATCGCCGCACGCGAGGCAATTCACAGTCGAAATACTCGATGCTCGGCAGACTTTGGCAAAGGCAAGTTTTTCCCACTCGTCTCACCCCTGAAAGCCAAAGCACCGAGCGGCGCTTCCAGGTTTCTTCAATTTTATCTATCCAAAACCGCCTCTTTACCATACACAGAAACTATAGCATATAGTAGCACTATTTGCAAGTTTGGTTTCGTTTGGTCCCACAGGATTTATTAAATAATCGTTGTTTCTTATACTATACCCCGCCATTAACAAGAGGTCAGATTTAAATCAATATTGGCTCCAAGCAATCGAAAGGAGCCAAACCATGTCCGACCGGGAAACGACGCCTTTGGACAAGCATGGGCGAGGTCATTCCTTGCCGCTTTTTATCATGATTTTTAATTCATCTTCGTTGTGGAACGCTCCAGACAATAACTTTTGCGTTTCAAGGTCGCTACGAATCAAACTCTGTCCCACCGCATCGAATTCCACCACCGGTTCCCCAACCGTTCTTGCGTTTTTCATCACCTTATAACCCACTTTCCGCTCATGGCGCTTCCACGCCCCGGCCACATGCCCCACGCCGGCTCCCACCACATTGCCGTAAGGAAGGCCGCTGTATCCTCCCACGTATGTCCCGTATGCCGGATACAGCGTATTGTAGGCCTTTAATTCCCCTTGCTGGTCTTTGTTTTTCTTTAAATAATCAATGGCGTGATCGGTAGCCGCATATTCCTGGGAGAGAGCCACCGAAGGAAGAATCCTTCCCACCGCGTAGAGTCCCTTGGATGGATTCTGTTCAAAATCCTTCGCGTGCCCCAATTCGTGCAAAGCCACCGCGGGGTCATCCGAATAGAGATGCACCGTATTCGTGTAGGGATTATAGTGATCGCCTCCCAGCAGACGGCCTTTTAAAGAGGAATAAATCGTCACAGGGATCCCCGGAAAAATCCGCCAGTACCATTCTACTTTTTTATTCTTTGCCAAGCTTTTGAGATCACCGAAGAAAGCCCCCTGATTCAAGCGGACTTTAACCC
>JACOVV010000063.1 GCA_016177145.1 Candidatus Omnitrophota bacterium
AGGGGCACATTGCAATGTGCCCCTACCTTTGATGTTCTTTATGAATCTTATCCAGGATGCCGTTGACAAATTTACTGGATTCCGTATCACCGTATTTTTTGGCAAGCTCCACCGCTTCATTGATGGCGACTTTGGGAGGGACCTCTGTCTGGTAGAGAAGTTCATACGCGGCCAAACGGAGAATATTTCGATCTACAGTTGCCATACGTATGATATCCCAGTTATCGGCGGATTTGATAATCCACTCGTCAATTTCCCGCAGGTGTTTGATCGTTCCTCCAACCAATTGGTTGGAAAACTCCTGGATAGCCGCGTCCGCAGGATGGCTTTCCCAATACAGCGGAATCGCCTTCTCCCAGGATTCCTGAGTGATCTCAAGCTGATAAAGAACTTGAAGGGCCGCTTCTCTGGCTTTTGTCCGTTTACGCATGGTTTAAAACCTGTCCGTTTCAGACGGACAAGTTTGCCATTTCTAGTGCCGTCATCGCGGCATCCCTTCCTTTGTTTCCTTGTTTGAGGCCGGCACGGTCAATGGCCTGCTCCGTGTTTTCCGCGGTAATAATCCCGTAGGCGACCGGCACGCCGGTTTGGAGCGCTACCTGAGCAATCCCTTTGGCCGATTCGCCGCAGACGTAATCGAAATGAGGCGTTTCCCCGCGGATCACCGCCCCCAGCGTAATGATGGCATCTATTTTTTTACCACGGGCGATCTTTTGAGCGGCCATCGGAATTTCAAAAGCGCCGGGGACCCATGTCACTTCGATATCCGGTTCCTTGACTCCGTGGCGGAGCAGCGTATCCAGAGCCCCTTCCAGAAGCTGTTTAGTGATAAACTCGTTGAATCGGGCGATGACAATGGCAAACCGTTTGTTTTTTCCGTCGTAACTGCCGGCGTGTGTTTTGATCATACATTATCCAAAATATGCCCCAGTTTTTCCTTCTTTGCCTTTAGGTATTTCTCATTTTCAGGGCGAGGGCTCATTTCGATAGGCACTCTCTCCACCACTTCCAACCCATACCCTTCTAATCCGACGATTTTTCGGGGATTGTTTGTCAAAAGACGCAGTTTTCTCACGCCGATATCTACCAGGATCTGCGCCCCAATTCCGTAATCGCGCAAATCGGGAGCAAACCCCAGCGCGGCGTTCGCTTCAACGGTATCTAATCCCCCATCCTGAAGAGCATATGCCTTTAACTTATTCGTTAATCCAATCCCACGTCCTTCCTGGCGGATATAGAGAATAACCCCGCGCCCCGCTTCCTGAATCACCTGCATCGAACGCTGAAGCTGAGCGCCGCAATCGCACCGTTTCGAATGGAAGACATCCCCCGTGAGGCACTCGGAATGAACTCGAACCAAATCGGGTTCTTTTCCCAATTGATCCTGTCCCTTCACCAAAGCCACATGCTGTTTTTGGTCCACTAAGGATTCATAGACCAACGCTTTAAAATCACCCGACTCCGTAGGGAGAACCGCTTCGGCCATTTTCTTCACCAGTTTGTCAAACTGCATCCGGTATTTAATCAGATCGGCGATCGTGGCGATCTTGAGCCGGTGCCGCTTGGCAAACTCGATCAGCTGCGGCGTCCGCGCCATGGTCCCGTCGTCATTCATGATCTCGCAAATGACCCCTGCGGGGAAAAGACCGGCTAGTTTCATTAAATCCACGCATGCTTCCGTGTGTCCCGCCCGTTTGAGCACTCCCCCTTTTTGCGCCTGGAGAGGAAAAACATGGCCCGGTTTCACCAGGTCGTCCTTGGAACTCTTGGATTCGATGAGAACTTGGATCGTTCGCGCCCGGTCGTAAGCGGAAATACCGGTTGTGACTCCAAACCGCGCGTCCACCGATATTATCCAGTTTGTCTTGAAGTAATCCGCCCGCGGCTGGGGGCTCATCGGTTCCAAGCCGAGCGTTCTCAGCCGCTCCTCTTCCATCGGCACACAAATCAAGCCCCGGCCGTGCGTTGCCATAAAATTAACCGCTTGCGGAACAGCGAATTGCGCCGGCAGTAAAAGATCCCCCTCGTTCTCCCGATCCTTGTCATCCAGGATCACGACCATTTCTCCCCGGCGTAAATCCTCTAAAATTTCTACTATCGTATTGAACATAAAGGATTTATAATCATAGCAAATTTCAGAAGAAATGTCAATGCGGGTACGGATTTACGCGAGCGCCGGTTCCGTTTCTTCGAGAGGGGCTGTCTCTGTCGGTTTTGCCAGCTTCACCGA
>JACOVV010000054.1 GCA_016177145.1 Candidatus Omnitrophota bacterium
CCCATATTCCCCTTTTTCCTGCGAGGCAAGATCTCCGGCGGCTCCATGAAGATACGCCCCCAGGCAGGCTGATTCATACAAAGGAATTTTTTGCCCGGCTAAACTTGCGATCATTCCAGTTAACACGTCTCCGGTTCCAGCCGTCGCCATTCCGGGGTTGCCGCTTTGGTTTTCATAGAGCATACCATCTGGAGAAGCGACAAGAGTTCGATGCCCCTTCAAAAGAACCACCCCTCTGATTTCTTCCGCGAATTGCTTCACTAAAAAAGTTTTTTGCGACTGGATTTCCTCTTTTGATTTTCCGGTAAGCCGGGCGAATTCTCCAATATGCGGCGTCACGGCCAGCGGCCCGCGATGACGCTTGAGAGCTTTCTCCCTTCCTTCAAAAGCGTTTAACCCGTCGGCATCCAAAATAACCGGTTTATTAATCCCCAAAATGAGGTCTTTCACAAGCGCGGCTGTCTGAGGGTGACGCCCCAGACCCGGGCCTATCGCCAGAACATCCGCTTGATTGGCTTCCTCTTTAATACCGATCAATGCCCTCTTTGAAAATCCTCCGCCGTCAACCGCTGAAAAAGAACGGACGATCACTTCGTTCAGCTTAACGGCCAGGATCGGATAAACTGTTTCTGGCGCCGCTAGAATAACCAAGCCACTCCCCGTTTTCATCGCGGCGGAACTAGCAAAGTACGCCGCCCCGCTGTAACCAGGTGCCCCGGCAACAACCAGCACATGGCCATAGTTTCGTTTATCGGTATCCGGTTTTCTTTTAGGAAGAAGTTTTGTAAAATCCATCGGAAACAATCACCGCGCTTGCGACTGCCCATTGTTTATCATGCGAGATACTGATTTGAATCTGGGACAAAACGAATTTTTTCTGGATTGACTCAGCCCCCTTGTGCAGAAAAACCTGCGGCCGGCCGTCGGTATAATTCAGTATCTCGATATCACACCACCGCAATGATTCGCCATTTCGGAATTCAGAAAGCGCTTTGAAGACCGCTTCTTTCGCCGCGAATTTGCCTGCCAGATGCTGCGCTGGCAGTCCTCTTTCCTTCGCCTGCGTCAGCTCTTTTTGGGTAAAAATTTTCTCCAAGAACCGGCTTCCCCACTGCCCCATTGCCTTGTCCATCCTTTCGATACCAACGATATCCACACCCGTCGTGATCTTCATATTGAATGCTCCCCGTGCCAAGAGCACAGGGTATCTTTCTTTACCCCCTCACCCTAACCCTCTCCCCCTTTAGGGGGAGAGGGGATTTGTAATCAGAGCTTTCATCTCCCTGACCGCCTGCGAAATTCCCACCAAGACCGCTCTGGAGATAATAGCATGTCCGATATTCAACTCCTCAATCTCCTTTATTTGAGCGATGGGACGAACGTTGAGATAATTGAGCCCGTGCCCCGCATTGACCCCTAGTCTTAAGCTCCTGGCATAGAAGACTCCCTCGCGCAGTTCTTCTAACTTTCTGTCTCTCAGACCCTTTGTCGCGGCTAGAGCATATCCCCCGGTGTGAAATTCCACAAATTCGGCGCCAATTCGGCGGGCGGCGTGAATATTCCTTTGATCCGGTTCAATAAAAAGACTGACAACAATTCCTTTCTTGCGCAATCTTTTGACCGCCAATCCGATCTTCTTTTCATGCCGGGCTACCGCCAAGCCCCCCTCTGTTGTCAGTTCTCTTCTCTTCTCGGGAACCAGGGTCGCTTGATCAGGCCTGATTTTTTGCGCAACCCTCATCACCTCTGGGGCAATTGACATTTCAAGATTGAACCGGACACCAAGGCGCTCGCGAAGACGCTGGACATCGTCATCCTGAATATGCCGCCGGTCTTCCCTTAAGTGAGCCACGATCGAGTCCGCTCCTGATGATTCACATAGAAGAGCCGCCTGGACAGGATCCGGCTCTCTCCCCCCTCTTGCCTGACGAACCGTCGCGATATGATCTATATTGACGCCTAATTTCATGATTGTTATTTTTTAATCCTTTCAATCGGGATGACCACATCCACTCTCTGTTGTTCCATCCCCTGAATCCCTCTGGTAATTTTCAATCCTACGCGAGCCCGGACTTCTCCTCCTCTTCGGCCGATGTAAATAGGCTGGGTTTCCAAATACTCCAGGGATCCTATCAGCCCTTCAGGCCCGATGATCATCACTTTCTCGGGTTCGACCAGAATACGGTCTTTTTGAACCTGAAAGCCGCGCGGCGGCCTGCCGAGGAGATCCACGCGAACAGCGACCGATTTCGCAATATATTCCTTGGAGACAGCCAGGGGGAGAGTTCCAGGGCTCTCCCTTAACTCAGCTCCAATATAGGCGTATGCGCCAACCGCCAATCCCAACGCTACTATTTTCAGAAAACTATTCGCGATCCATCGTTGGTTCATGTGAATTTTTTATGCCACCGTTTTTTTCGGGATGAGGGCGTGTCGTATAAATTCTCGCGCAGCAAGTTTCCCAACTCTTCCCGCTCTAAATTGGCGGACAACTCACCCCGATAAGCTAACGAAATAGCGCCTGTCTCCTCTGAAACCACAATCACCACTGCGTCTGTTTCCTCGCTGAGCCCAATCGCAGCCCGGTGCCGAGTTCCATAAGAGCGGCTGACATGCGGATTTTGCGTCAGCGGCAGCAAGCACCCCGCGGCCGCGATACGCCCATTCTCAAGAATCAGAGCCCCATCATGGAGAGGGGTGTTCGGCACAAAAAGCGTGTTGAGTATCTCGCTCGAAATCCGGCAGTCCAGGGGCACTCCGCTTTCAATATAAGGCCTGAGTCCCACTTCCTTCTGTATGGCAATGAGCGCTCCGATTTTACGCTGGGACAGGGTTGAACAACTCTGGAGAATTTCCTGAATCATTGATTCTTCCTGGAGATGGGTCTTGAAAAAATGCTGTTCCCCAAGACGAGAAAGAGCCCGCCGTAATTCCGGTTGAAAAATAATCAAGAGGGCGATCACGGAAATCGCCAGGAATTTCGTTAAAATCCAATTAATTGTTCTTAACTGGAATTGCTGAGTGATGAAGAAAACAAAAACGATGATGACCAGTCCCTTTAATAATTGGACTCCAAGCGTCCCCCGAAAATAGACAAGAATGGAATAAAAGATGGCCCATAACAACAAGATTTCAACGGTACTTTTCCAGTAGAGAAGAACGTATTGCCAAAGATAGTCAACCAATGTGTTTGTTCATCCTCTCTTTTAAGATCGCGTCTGAGACGCGTATCACGTCTTTCATTGGACCCACATCATGAACACGCACGATGTTGGCGCCTTTAGAGATGGCTAAAGCGACGGTAGCCGCTGTCCCCCACAAGCGGTCCCCAACAGGCCGGTCATCCAGAATTTTCCCGATGAACGACTTCCGTGAAGTCCCGATTAAAATAGGATATCCCAGTTCTGTGAACCGTTCTAGCGATCCCAGAATCTCAAGGTTATGCTCCACCGTTTTGCCAAAACCAATGCCAGGATCTAATAAGATTCTGTTATCTTGGATCCCTGCCGTTTTCGCTTTTTCAATGCTGCTTTGGAAGAATTCGTAAATCTCGCGGATAAGATCACGGTAGCCAGGAGCTTTTTGCATCGTCTCCGGCGTCCCTTGCATATGCATAATGACAACAGACGCCCGATAAGAAGCTATCACGGAGGCCATCCGATCATCACCAGTTAATCCTGCAATGTCATTGACTAACGACACCCCCTGCTTGAGGGCTTCTTCAGCCACTGATGCCCTGCTGGTATCGATGGAAATAGGAACTGTTAATTCCTGGCAAAGAAGTCTGACGGCGGGAATCACACGGTCCATTTCTTCCTGCTGTGAGACAGCGGCCGCGCCGGGACGGCTGGATTGCCCTCCTATGTCAATAATATCCGCCCCAGACCGCACCATTTGACGCGCCCAATGAAGCGCTTTTTCCGGCGCCGTTGAAAAATCACTCTCTTTCAGGAGGCCGTCACCGCTGAAAGAATCCGTGGTAACATTTAGGATTCCCATTAAGTAGGTTTTTTCTCTTAAAGAGAAAGAATGCGTCCCACAGAGAAAAACGTCACGCTGGCTGAGAAGAGGGTTGATCCCCATTGAGTATCCGTCTAACCTCATCAGCATCCAAAACCTCTCGTTCCAGAAGACGTTGAGCGATTAATTTTAATTGTTCCTGGTGTTTGGAAAGTTGCTCCATGGCCCGGCCGTGGGATTCCTCAATGATGCGGCGAACCTCCGCATCAATGGTAACGGCAGTCTGCTCGCTATAGTTCTTCTCTTCTAAAATATCCCTGCCAAGAAAAACCTGACGATCCCGTCTTCCAAAAGTAAGATGCCCCAATTTCTCGCTCATTCCATACTCGCAGACCATCCGGTGGGCGATATCGGTGGCGACTTCAAGATCGTTTTGGGCTCCGGTGCTGATTTCCTGGAATAAAAGTTCTTCGCTGACCCTTCCTCCCAGAAGAACTGTCAACTTTGCCGACAGTTCCGCCTGAGTCATCAAATAGCGATCCTGAGTCGGGAGCTGCATCGTGTATCCCAGCGCGGCCGTTCCTCTGGGAATGATCGAAACTTTATGCAGGGGATCGGCCCCCGGAATGAGCAGCGCCAGAAGAGCGTGTCCCGCTTCGTGGTAGGCGACTCGTTTCTTCTCATCGGGACTGATGACGCGGCTCTTTCGTTCCGGACCTGCCATGACCCGTTCGATGGCGGCTTCGAGCTCCTCTTGAGCTACTGATTCCTTGTTATGACGAGCCGATAAAAGGGCCGCTTCATTGACTAAGTTTGCCAAATCCGCCCCGGAAAGTCCCGGCGTCTGCTGGGCAATCGAGTTTAAGTTGACGTCCTTATCCACTTTCACCGCGCGGGTGTGTACTTTCAGGATCCCCTCCCGGCCGATCAAATCAGGGCGGTCAATGACGATCGTCCGGTCAAAACGCCCGGGACGAAGCAACGCCGGGTCCAGAACATCCGGACGGTTGGTCGCCGCCACCAGGATAACTCCCTCCTGAGTATTGAACCCATCCATTTCCACGAGCAGAGCGTTGAGAGTCTGCTCCCGTTCATCGTGACCCCCGCCGATCCCCGCGAACCGCTGACGGCCGACCGCGTCAATTTCGTCAATAAAGATAATGCATCCCTTGCCGCTGGCTTTCGCCGATTTTTTGGCGGTTTCAAAGAGGTCGCGGACTCTGGAAGCCCCAACACCGACGAACATTTCGACAAAATCAGAACCGCTGATGCTGTAAAACGGAACACCCGCTTCTCCGGCGACCGCTTTCGCGAGGAGTGTCTTTCCGGTTCCCGGAGGCCCCATGAGCAGAACCCCTTTCGGAATTTTCCCTCCCAACCGGGTAAACTTCTTCGGTTCTTTCAGAAACTCGATGATCTCCTGTAGTTCTTCTTTGGCCTCGTCCACTCCCGCGACGTCCTTAAACGTCACCTTGATTTCTTCGCTCCCAATTTGACGCGCGTGGCTTTTGCCAAACGCCAGAATCCTCCCCCCTCCTTGAGCTCCCCGGTAA
>JACOVV010000006.1 GCA_016177145.1 Candidatus Omnitrophota bacterium
CCGGCCACAGCGGCAAGCCAGGCAGTGATTCGGTCTTGGTCCCGAACCTGAGCGAGTTTTTTCCCCTCCCAAAGGTGAATTAGGATATCCTGGACGATCCGTTCGGATTGTTCTTCATCAAGTCGGATGCCGAATTGGGACAACCGTTTCTTTGCAGAAAATTCCAATAACCGCCCGTATTGCTTTGCGAATTCTTCCCAAGCCGCATGCTCTCCAGCGATACACCGATCCAGAAGCCGTCGAAGACGCATGGATTTATTTTTTAAACGAGCCCTCCAATGATGGGAGTGATTTCCTCGGTCGATTCAGCGACCCTAATCCCCGCTTGACGAAGCGCTTTTACCTTCCCCTGCCAAGTTCCCTGCCCGCCGCTGATGATGGCTCCCGCGTGCCCCATTCGACGGCCTGGCGGCGCGGCTTTCCCGGCGATGAAAGCGATGACCGGTTTTTTCATCTTTTTCTCGATAAACTCCGCCGCCCGTTCTTCACTCGTTCCGCCAATTTCGCCAATGACAATGACAACGTTTGTTCCTTTGTCTTTTTCAAAAAGCTCCAGAAGGTCGATGAAAGAGCTCCCTTGAATAGGATCTCCTCCAATCCCAACGACCGTGCTTTGTCCGATGCCGTCGCGGGTTAACGCATAAACGACTTCGTAGGTCAAGGTTCCGCTTCTGGAAATGATGCCGACCTTCCCCTTCTTATGAATATATCCCGGCATAATGCCGATTTTACATTCGCCGGGAGTGATGACCCCGGGGCAATTGGGCCCAATCATTCGGATATTCGGTTTGGCCGCGAGATACCGTTTGACCTTGACCATGTCGGAAACGGGGATCCCTTCAGTGATCGTGATGATGAGTTCAATCCCCGCGTCAGCCGCCTCTAGAACAGCGTCGCAGGCGAACGCGGCCGGGACAAAAATCATTGACGCTGTCGCTCCTGTTTCTTTAACCGCTTCCTCAACGGAGTCGAAAACAGGGAGCTTTGCCGCTTTTGTTCCCCCTTTGCCTGGCGTGACCCCGCCCACCATCTTTGTGCCGTACTTCAAGCACTGCTCCGTATGAAAGAGCCCCGCCTGACCGGTGATGCCCTGGCAAATGACTTTAGTTCTTTTGTTGATAAGAATGGACATGCTTAAGATGTTTCTTAATTTCTTTTGCCGCTTCGCTCAAATTCCCAGCCGGCGTGATCGGCAACGAAGTTGACTGAAATAATTTTCGCCCTTCTTCAACGCGGGTCCCTTCCAGCCGGACAACCATCGGCAACAGTCTTTTTCTCCCTTTTAGGGCGTCAATGACTCCTTGCGCGACTTGATCGCATTGAGTGATGCCGCCAAAGATGTTGATTAAAATTACCTGAACGCGCGCGTCAGAAGTGATAATTTCAATCGCCTTTGCGACCCTCTCGCTGTTGGCGCCGCCGCCGATATCCAAAAAATTCGCCGGCTCCAGACCGTGATTTTTGATCTCATCCAGCGTCGCCATCGCCAATCCAGCGCCGTTGACCATGCAACCGATATCCCCGTTGAGGCGGACGTAGCTTAATCCATGCCTGTTTGCCTCGGTTTCGGCAGGGTCTTCTTCGTTGAGGTCCCGAAGCGCTTCAAGGTTTTGATGGCGGAAAAGGGCGTTATCGTCGGCCGAAATTTTTGCGTCTAAGACAATCCATTCCGGCTCTTTGCTTCTGATCCCTTCCCCAAAAACGAGGGGATTGATTTCAAGAATCGATAATTCCAATTCCGTGTAGAGACCATAGAGCTGTTTTAATAACGTCCCCACCGACACGGCTTCCTTCCCATTCACTCCAAGCGCTTTCGCCACCCGTCGGATATGGAAAGACCGAACACCTGTCAGAGGATCAATTGGCTCCACCCAAATGTCTTCGGGGTGTTTTTGCGCCATCTCCTCTATCTCCATCCCGCCATGGCGGCTGGCAAGAATGGAGACAACCGCTTTTTCCCGGTCAGTCGTCAGCGCGAGATAACACTCCTTCTGAAACGAGATTTTTTCTTCGACGAGGACTTTATGGACGACCCTTCCCTGGCCGCCGCTTTGGCGCGTCGCCAGCTCTTTCCCGAGGAGTTCTCCGGTTTTAGATTTTAGTTCCTGCGGTTGATTCGCGATTTGGATACCTCCCGCTTTCCCTCTTCCTCCGGCATGGATTTGCGCCTTAATGACCCACGGCCCATGAATTTTCGCGGCGGCCGCCTCAGCTTCTTCAACGGAAACAGCCACGCAGCCAAAAGGAATCACCGCACCATATTGAGCAAGGAGCTGTTTGGCTTGGTATTCGTGCAGGTTCATTGTCTTTTTTCTAGGGGAGTATACGTCTGGTTCAGCGGCGGACCGCTGTATTCAGCGTCGGGCCGGATCAACCGGTTATCGGAATACTGTTCTAAAACATGAGCCGCCCAGCCGGGAGTCCGCGCGCAGGCGAACAGGAGAGTAAACAGGTCCACCGGAATTCCTAAATAATACAATAGCGGCGCCGAATAGAAATCAACATTGACCGGCAGCGGTTTTTCTTTCTTCATCACCTGTTTCAATTCTTCGGCAATCTGGAACCATTGAATCGCGCCGTTTCTCTTTCCTAATCGCTGTGCCCATTCCCGAAGGTAAGGAGCCCTTGGGTCGTCCGCTTTATAAACCCGGTGGCCGAACCCCATGATTTTTTGTTTCCGCGCCAGTCTCTCTTTCACGTAAGGGACAATCCTCGAAGATTCCTTAATTTCTAATAACATCTCCATGGTTCTCTGGTTCGCGGAGCCGTGCAGATCTCCTTTCAGCGTCCCAACGGCAGAAACGACAGCTGAATAAATATCAGAAAGAGTGGCCGCGGTCGTTCTAGCGGCAAAAGTCGAGGCGTTATAGCTATGTTCCGCCAATAAAACGAAGTAGGCGTCGAGCCCGCGAACCGTTTCCGCGTCGGGGGCCTTTCCGTGGAGCATATAGAGAAAATTTTCGGCAAGCGTTCCCTTGCTGAGCGGCGGGATCGGGTCCCCCCCCCGGCGAGTGCGCTCGATGGCAGCGACAACCGTCGGCATCTGCGCGACCAACCGGGTTCCTTTTCTTAAATTCGCGCTTGGGGCGCTGTCCTCGGCGTCCTTGTCGTAAAGCCCCAATAGAGAAACAGCGGTCCGCAAGGCCGCCATAGGAATGATGGTTTTTGGAAAAGTGCTTATCGCGTCCGTGATTTGCTTAGGGAGACTTCTTTCTTTGGAAAGATCTTCCTGCCACGAAGCCCATTCTTTAACGTTAGGAAGCCGTCCAAAGAAAAGGAGGAAAATAACTTCCTCGAAATTGGATCGTTGCGCTAGTTCATCGATGGAGAATCCCCGATAAAAGAGTTTTCCTCCTTCACCATCGATGTAAGAAATCGCGGTCGTCCCGGCGACAATACCCTGTAATCCCTTATGAGTTTCTGAAGTTTTATCTGAGGTCATCTTTTATTATTATCAGGCGACGAGCGGATTCGAACCGCTGCATCGGGGTTTTGCAGACCCCTCCCTTAGCCGCTTGGGTACGTCGCCATTCAATCCCGTGAACTATTTCCCCCTCGACCAAGCTACGTGTCCATCGACATACAACACATTCCCGCCGCCCTCTCTGTGGTTGCCCGCTTTATCCTGCGCCAGGGGCTCCGTGGAGGCGCTGGACTCGTTCAGCCCTGTAGAATAGTCGTAACTGATCGTCCCGCTCAGACCGCGTCCATCTCCTGAGACTTCATCCGCGGAACTTGGGCAGGCAAAAACTTTCGCGTCGTCAATATATTCGGGATAGAGCTCTGCTAAATCATCGGGGAACTGTTCGTTGTGATCAATCGAGTAGGTATGAATCGCCAGTCCTATCTGTTTCAAATTATTGGCGCAGTTAACCCGTGCGGCCCTTCGACGAGCGTTCCCAATAGCCGGTGTCAATAATGCCGCAAGAAGTCCTATAATGGCGATCACTACCAATAACTCTATCAAGGTAAATGCCTTGCGGCCGCGCTTTCTCATTGAACTCCCCCTTTCTGCTTCCTTTGGTAACACATTTGTTCGATTTTGTCAACGAGCGCCGCGGCCACTTTTGTCTTGGAGGCCTCTTTTAGCCATTGTACCGTCCCTTGCCGGTCCAGAATGGCGGCCGTTGTCCTCTTCTCCCCAAAGGGAGTCCTGTCTTTCCCGATCCAATTACAAACCACTAGATCCAGTTTTTTCTCTCTCAACTTTTCCTGCCCCCTAGCTATTCCTTTTACCGTCTCTAGAGAAAACCCGGCCAAACACCGATCTCCTCTTCCGCGGGCCATTTTTTTTAGTATGTCCGGATTCCGCAGTAACGGCAATACCACCCGTTCTTTGGCCCGCCGTTGGATTTTGCTCCGCATTCGCTGAGCCGGGCGAAAATCACTTACTGCCGCCGTCATAATGAGGGCGTCGCTTCGATCCCAATAGCGTCGGAGCTCTTTTAACATCTGCTGGGTCGTGATAACGGGAACCGTTCTGATTCCCGCAGGAGGCCTGACTGTCATCGGGCCGTTGACCAACGTCGCCCGGTGACCTCTCCGCGTTATTTCTTTAACGCAAGCCACCCCCATCGCGCCTGTTGATTCGTTGCTGAGGAATCGAACCGGATCCCAATACTCTCGTGTCGGTCCCGCGGAAACGAGGATTCGCAGGAGTCTTCGTTTCATTACGTTAGGACTTTCTTAATGGCACGGATCACTTTTTCGACGGAAGCGACGTGCCCGATTCCTTCCGTCCCACAGGCAAGTCTTCCTTTTTCCGGATCCACAAAATGATAGCCGAATCCGCGCAATTTCTTTAAGTTCCCCTGAATTGCCGGATGCTGGTACATTTGCGTGTTCATCGCCGGCGCCAATAAGACCGGCGCTTCCGTTGCCGTGATCACGCATGTCAGCAAATCGTCGCAAATCCCATTGGCTAACTTTCCGATCACATTGGCGGTCGCGGGAATAACCGCGACCAGCCGCGCCTGTCTCGCCAACGCAATGTGAACCGCATTCCATTCTCTTGAGGGCAAAGTAAAGAGGTTTGAAAAAACCGGGTTCCCCGATATCGTCTGAAGCGTCAGCGGCGTGATGAATTGTTTCGCTTCTTCCGTCATGACGACCACCACCGGATAGGCTTTTTCTTTTAATTGGGAAATCACATCCGCCGTTTTATACGCGGCGATGCCCCCCGTGACGCCTATGAGGATAAACTTTCCCTCGGGGAGAGTTTTCATTCCTCGTCGCTCTTCTTAAGAC
>JACOVV010000059.1 GCA_016177145.1 Candidatus Omnitrophota bacterium
CAATATGACTGATAGCATGTTTTTTATTTTCAACTAGTTATGATCTTTATAAAGTTTAGAGATGTCCCTTGTATTTTGCCGGTCTTATGCTATACTTTTCATGCCATTTTAACGATTCAAAAAACGGGGAGGTGAGGCCTTGAATTCATCGTTCAAAAGAATCTCTTGGTTTTTGATTTTTGCTCTTCTTATCCACCAGCCCGTTTTACCCATCCTTGTTGAGCGAAAACAAAATACTCTTTCACCGGTTGCTTCAATCCCTCCTCTGCCGGGACAAGCCAATGTCGGCCCGCGCCTTACGAATATCAAAACGGTTTCTCAGATTTTTGATCAGGATGAGCTTGAAAGATACGTTTATTTTGACACCGTCACTGGTAATGAAATTTCCTTAAGGGATAAGTTTGATCAATTGGAGAAAGAATATCAAAGGTCCTTTCATACAGCTCTAGCCAGCGCCGCTATCGATCCGGAAACAGGGCGGGTGACCCATGACCCGGCAGTCATGCAGAGCAATATCGAAAAGGCGGAGGAGATTCGTAAGAAAGTAGTCAGGTCCTTTTATGAAATTGGGAAAACGGCCCTGGATATTGAAGATAGCGCAGGCCAAGTAATCACGTTTATCAACCCAAAGACTGGAGCTCAGGAACAACGCCCCTACCCCAAATACGCCAAGAATTACGTCGTGGCTCTCTACGCGCTGCGTAAGGCGATCCAGATGCGGCCTCTGACCCAGCAGGCCTATTCGGAATCGGTTCTGGGGTCCGATTATCGGCCCGCTTATGAGGTGTTTCCTCAACTGCACTCTGGAGAAAGCGGTTTTAACGAAGAGATCAAAGATGCGGATAAATTATACGATAACGCTGTCCAGCGATTCTACAGTGATAAGAGAGTCACTAAAGCGGAAATTGTGATCAAAAATATCCAGTATGATCTGGGAATCAGCGTGGATTGGCTGTTTCACGGCGGCGCTCATACGGGGCGCACTTTTCGTGAGTTATGGGAAATGGCCCTGGGCCTAAGAGCATTGTTGTTGGACAAGACGGATTCCAGGGTGACGGATGGGATCAAAGGAAGAGCGGCGGAATTTCTGGCGGCATTGTTTACGACTTATATTCATAATACTTCCGTCTCCGCCAAGCTGGATGAAGGAGGAGGATTGACGATTCCTGATGAAGTTTACAGCGCTTCAAAGCGGAGTTCATTGGAAGAGTTCAAAAAAGGAGAAGCCGTCGCGTTTGGGCTCTTTGCCTACAACGCGGATTTTGTTCCGGAGCTGGGGACTACACTGCGAGGACATTCAGTGACCGTCACCGGCTGGCTGGCGAGGTTGTATCGTTCCATGGCCAGGCATTATTATTCAAGCAGTGTCAAGGATGCGCTGGAGCTGGAGACCCAGCGGATTTATCCGCGATTGGGGGGATTCATGAATGAGATCCATCTCGAGGCGGAGAGTTTCAAGAAGATCAAGGGCGGCGAACAAGAGGCTCGCGAAGCGCTGAGCAAGATGATGGAGGTGTATCGGCAGCAAATTCCACAGGCCTTGCCGGAATTCCGGGAAGGCAAGGTAACAGGATTGATTACCGAAGAACCGGTCCGGATCGAATTCAGCCCTGGTCCTATTGGAGATTCTTCTCGTTTGTCCACGGATATGCCGCACCTTTATTGTATTCTCAACGGGTCGGGTGTTTTAACCCGGGATGACGGCTCCATCGGCAGGAATATCGAGATTGAAGTGCAGATTCAAGATCTTGACAAAATGAAGAAACAGTATATTCAAGTTTCTAACGAAATTTCTGCTGAGCCGTTGGATGTTTTCATAACAGTCCAATCTTTGGATACCAATTTTACGGTTGACGTGGAGAATGCCCAGACCATTCAAGCAAAAACAGACGCCAGGTTGGTCTTGCACACACTGGCGGCGATGGGGATTTTCCCTCTGGAGATGCTGGACGTGGCTGTTAAGGCGCGACAGGAGAAAGAAGTCCTCAGAGAAATTTTGGCGTATATTCTGGGCGAAGGAAAGGGATTGGTGATCCGGTTAAACGTCAAGAAAATTGCCCCTAATTCGGGACTGGCGGTCAGCAGTTTAATCGCGACAGGAGTGACCACTGCTTTCTCTCGTCTTCTGGGACTTCGCGTGAACGGCGTTCGTCCGGATCAGCCGTATGAGACTGAGCAGGAAAAAATCGTGACTGTCACTTTGGATGCTCAGGGCCCTGAAGGGAATGAGATTGGTTTTTATTATGTTCAAATCTCTCCATCTCCCCAATTCAGAGAGGGAGAAACACTCACCTATACGACCGATTTAGTAGAGGAAACTTTAGAAATAGATGTTCCCTTAGATGATTTGAAAAGATCTCAGAGTTGGCATGTCCGGAGCCGCTTTATTGTCTGTGGTCGGGAGGGAGATGGCATCGTTGAAATCTTTGACGATATTCCTGTTGA